>JAUXBS010000191.1 GCA_030619245.1 Clostridia bacterium
ACCTCAGGCTATAGCCTAAAAATATCGGTAATTTATAAGACCGAGCACTATAATAGTGTTTCTTAGAGACAGTATTCAATATTTCGTTATCTTAACCTCAAATATTCTTTAGTTTATTAACAATTATGCATTTTAGTTGCTGCCCAAATAAGTTTTATCCCCTTCGCTCCAGCTCTTTCCCCAAAGGGAGAGGAAAAAATAATGATTTTAATAGTGTTGAAATTTATTAAATAAAAAGTATAATACGACAACAATGTATTTTAAAGTTAAAAAGAAAAGCAGGGAAAATTCAGCCCGGCTCGGTGAGTTGAAAACGCCTCACGGGGTGATTGAGACGCCTGTCTTCATGCCTGTTGGAACACAGGGGACGGTGAAGGGGCTTTCTCCTGAAGACCTTAAGGATGCGGGGGCCGGGATTATCCTCGGCAATGCGTACCACCTGTACCTGAGGCCGGGGGTGGAAGTTATCAGGGAGGCGGGCGGTTTGCATAAATTCATGAGCTGGGACCGGCCCATCCTTACTGACAACGGTGGGTATCAGGTCTTCAGCCTTTCCGATATAAGGAAGATCAAAGAAGAGGGGGTAGAGTTCAAGTCGCATATTGACGGTTCAAAGCATTTGTTTACCCCTGAAAAAGTAATTGACATACAGGACGGGCTCGGGGTTGATATCGTGATGTGTTTTGACGAGTGCGCTCCGTACCCATGTGAAAGGGAATATGCAGAGGAGTCAATGAAATTATCGTTAAGGTGGGGGGATAGGTGCAAGGAGCAGTTCGTGAAAAACAACAACGGCAAACAGTTGCTGTTTGGAATAACGCAGGGCGGAATGTACGGGGATTTGAGGGAAGCGAGTTTGAGGGGGAATATTAAAACGGGGTTTGACGGGTATGCTATCGGCGGTTTGAGCGTGGGTGAGCCGCGTGAGGCTGCAAAGGAAGTATTGAGTAATTTACTGCCGTTGATGCCCGCGGACAAGCCAAGGTATTTAATGGGGGTGGGCACTCCGGAGGAGTTGTGGAATTACGCGGGGCTCGGTGTTGATATGTTTGACTGTGTCATTCCCACGCGTAACGGGAGGAACGGGCAGTTGTTCACAAGTGGCGGGAAGGTTAATATCAAGAGCGCAAGGTATAAGAATGATTTTACTCCACTTGACCCGACGTGTGACTGTTACACGTGCAAGAACTTCAGCAGGGCTTATCTTGCACACCTGTTCAGGGCAGGAGAATTACTTGCATTAAGATTAAATTCTTTACATAATGTATATTTTATGGTAAAATTAATGTTTATTATAAGAAAAAGCATATTAGAAAGCAATTACCTGAAGACAAAAGAGAAATTCTTGGGAAATTACAGAAAAGGAGAAAAGAAAGATGATCTGTTTTAATGTTGCAATGGCGGCTCCGGCTGCAACTCCGGCTCCGCAGATGGGGACAGGTGGGTTAGGAAGTTTCATGCCGTTGATAATGATATTCGCGGTTTTCTACTTCCTGTTAATCCGTCCCCAGCAGAAAAAAGCGAAGCTACACCAGAAAATGCTCAGCACCCTGAAGCGCGGGGATAAGGTTGTTACATCAGGCGGCATGCATGCCGTTGTTTCAGCGCTCAATGGTGAACTTGTGGATGTTGAAATTGCCAGGGACGTGAAAGTTACGCTGTCGAGGAATTCCATATCGACAGTCGTACTGCCGGAGAAAGAGGCAGCGCCCGAAACAGGAAAAAATAAAACAATATAGTTCCTTATAAATACTTTAAGTTTTTATTATAAAGGAGAAAGTAATGCAAAAATCCATGCAGTTCAGAGTGTTCTTGTGTGTGGCGGTTGTTGTTGCGGCTTTATTCTATTTAATCCCGACTTATAACTGGTACAGTAAACCGCAGGAGGAAAGGGAAACCCTGGAAAAGCAGAAGGATAAAATGCTTGATAAAATACTGAACCTGGGGCTTGACCTGCGCGGCGGCATTCACCTGGTCCTGGAGGTTGATGTCAGTAAGGCTCCGGAGGACATGAAGGACAAGGAAGTGGTGAATATGGTAAAGGAAATCATCAGGAACCGTATAGACCAGTTCGGGGTTGCGGAACCTCATATTACCAAACAGGGGGAAAGGTGGATAGTGGTGCAGTTGCCCGGGGTTAAGGATCCGGAAAGGGCAATAGACCTTATAGGCCAGAAGGCGTTGCTTGAATTCAAATTAGTTGACAATACTGCGAGAATGTCGGATTTTGTTGACGAAAACGGTGAATTTGATGAGACTAAAATACCGGAGGAACTTGAGCTTCTCAATGGAAAGGAAGATTCAAAATACCTCGTGAAAAAGGAGGCGGAACTTACCGGGTCAACGTTAAAAAGCGCCAAGATAGAGCGTAACCAGTTCAACATGCCCCACGTTGCAATAGAGTTTAACAAAGAAGGGGCTGATATATTTAAAAAGGTTACGGAAGCCAACATAGAAAGGAACCTCGCCATTGTTCTTGACGGCGTTGTTCAATCGGCGCCCGTGATAAGGACCAGGATACCTGACGGTAACGCAATAATTGAAGGGAACTTTACGATGGATGAGGCAACAAACCTGGTTATAGTTCTCAGGGCCGGTACCCTGCCCGCGCCGGTAAAGATAATAGAAAACAGGACTGTGGGGCCTTCACTCGGAAGGGACTCAATTCAGGCAGGCCTTTATGCCTGTTTGCTGGGTATGGCGGTAGTGCTGGTATTCATGCTGGTGTATTATCAGCTGGCGGGATTGATTGCTGACCTTGCATTGTTCCTGAATATTATTATACTCATGGGGGCAATGGCGATGATACATGCAACGCTGACCCTCCCCGGAATTGCGGGAATCATTCTTACGGTGGGCATGGCGGTTGACGCCAATGTCCTGATATTTGAAAGAATAAGGGAGGAGCTTTCCTCTGGTAAGACTGTGAGGGTGGCGATTGATGCCGGCTATGAGAAGGCATTAAGAACTATTCTTGACGCCAATATTACAACATTGATAGCGGCAGGGTTCCTGTTCCAGTTTGGCACGGGGCCCATAAAGGGATTTGCAATAACGCTGTTCCTTGGAATAATAATAAGTATGTTCACGTCAATTATTCTGACACACCTTGTTTTTGACCTGCTGTTTACAGGCAAGGTAGTGAAGAAACTGAGGATATAGGAGAAGAAGATGAGACTTTTTAAAAAGACCAGTATCAAGTTTATTGAAAAACGGAAAATATCACTGATTGTATCCCTGATGTTGATAGGAATGTCAGCTTTTTCGCTGGTAAGCAGGGGGGGGCCGAATTTCGGTATAGACTTTACAGGCGGGTCGCTGGTACAGGTAAAGTTCAGTAAAGATATTCAGGAAA
>JAUXBS010000109.1 GCA_030619245.1 Clostridia bacterium
ACAGCGGCCGCACACACCTTCACCGCCGCAGCTATTGTATATATGAACACCCGCCGCTATGGCAGCGGTGAGCAGGTCCGTACCGCACTCTACACTTATCTTTTTCTTCCAGGGATGGAAAATTATATTGCACTTATTCTTCATTATTGAACTTCCTGTTCTTCACCATCAGCATGTGAAGGGTGTTTCCCTTTACTTCCAGGATTCCTTTAAATATTTTGGCAGGGCTGACGCCTCCTTGGGCCCAACCAGAACTTCCCAACCGCTTTTCTCCTTGAGTTTTGCGCTTAATACCGCAACATAACCGGGTATTATTATTTTCTTATGGGACACCTTGTCATCCAGCCCTTCTTTTTTTATCGCATCCGCTATTATCTCCGCGGTAAACTTCTCAGCTGCCCAGGCTGTAAGCACTGACAGTCCGTCAGAATCCGTAATCAGAAGATAAGCGGGTATCTTACTCCCTTCCACTTCGGGCTGTACGGTGAAAAAGGTAAGTGAAAAGTTCGTCGTGACAATAACAGGTGAATTCTCATTCGGCGTACCCACCTCATACAACTTCGGTTCCATCATTATTGGTTTCTGCGGGTCGGTGTAGATATTCTGCCTCAACGTAATTAACGGAAGCACCTCCTCGGGTTTAACGCTGTCTATTACCATAATATCCGTATACTTGACCAGGCTTGCAGCAGCCTCCATTACCTGAGTAAAAGAATCCTCCGCTTCCATCACCGAAATAACGGGGAATCCAAGCGGCCTGTAATTCTTCTTCAGGGAAAGCCTTCTTACCTGCGTGAAATCCTGCAGCCGCGAACCCATTTCTTTTGAACCGGGATCAAGAACCAGGTTATTATAACCTGCTGCCGTTATTTTCTGCGCCAGCGTTGCAAGTGATTCAAGGTCCTTTCCTTTTACAACGAGAGGGCATTTATTCTGTTTCGCAAGTTCCTGCATTTTATCAACATTATCCTCAGTCGCGGCATAAATGAGCGGCTTTCCTTCCGCGCATACTTTCAACGCCTCTTCAACGGCCGAGGCATCCCCGCTCATAAGCACCAACGGCAGTTTTGATTTTGAAACCACCTCTTTTACCGCAGCCGCGAACTTCCCGGCGTCTCCGCTGTCATTTTTGACAGCAATCAGGTTAACCTGCACCTGAATGCCCACTCTTTCAAACTTCAGTTTTTCTATTTCATCAACCCGGCCCGCAAGCTTGTCCGGTTCCAGGCTGTCACTCACACTTATGGCTATAGAGGTTTCATGGAAGAACGTCTTTTCATGCCTGAACAAAACCGTTTCCCCTCCCACTTCCACCTTGTTGTCCCCCGTCCCTATTTCAATAGTCGCCATTGGAGGCGCGGATGCGGAATCCAGCGCCGTCTTCCCCTCAGCGGTAATGTCAGGGCACTTTTCAAGCGCCGTTTTTTTCCCCGCCAGCGCCATTGCAAATGCAAGGCATGTTGGCAACCCGCACTTCTTACAATTTGTTTTCGGTAAATGCTTGTAAATCTCAAGTCCTGATAATGCCATATCTCTTCTCCTTTAAAATATTGGTGTAATTATATTCTTACCCGGACACCCCGGTCCCTCAGGTATTCCTTGGTAACTCTTATCGGGTATTCGTCGTAATGAAATATTGATGCCGCGAGCGCCGCGTCCGCCATTCCATCAGTAAGGACCTCGTAAAGGTGTTCGGGCTTACCTGCCCCTCCCGAAGCGATAACAGGAATATTCACCGCCTCCGATATTTCCTTTGTCAGT
Source organism: Clostridia bacterium (assembly GCA_030619245.1). GTDB lineage: Bacteria > UBA6262 > WVXT01 > WVXT01 > JAUXBS01 > JAUXBS01. The sequence continues at coordinate 1,762 of JAUXBS010000109.1, forward strand.
TCAATATCGTAACCATCCTTTGTCCCGTCTGCGTCCATGCTGGTAAGCAGCAGCTCACCCGCCCCGAGTAATTCAACATCCCTTGCCCACCGTACAGCGTCCAGTCCGGTCCCCTTCCTTCCCGCTTCTATTACCACTTCCCAGCCATTCCCTTTTTCTTCAAACCGCCTTGCGTCAATCGCAATGACAATACACTGGTTGCCGAACCTGTCTGAAGCCTGTTTTATCAGGTCCGGATTCCTTACTGCTTCGCTGTTTATTGATACCTTGTCCGCCCCTGACTTAAGCAGGTTTGATATATCATTAATGTTCCTTACTCCCCCTCCGACAGTCAGGGGTATAAACACCTGCCGGGCAGTTTTTTTCACAACATCAAGAATGGTATCCCTGTTTTCAACCGTTGCCGTTATATCAAGAAATACTAATTCGTCAGCTCCTTCGCTGCTGTACCTGGCTGCGCACTCAACGGTATCACCGGCATCTCTAAGGTTTATAAAATTGACTCCCTTGACGACCCTGCCGTCCTTTACATCCAGGCACGGGATTATCCTTTTGGTCAGCATAATTCAGTCCTTCCTGACTTCGCTGCATATTGTACAAAAATTCTCCAGAATCTTCAATCCCTGTTCACTGCTCTTCTCCGGGTGGAACTGGAGCCCGTACACATTATTAATCCCCACAACTGAAGCATAATTTATGCCGTACTCCGTTTCCGCAAGAATACAATCCCTGTCTTCGGGCTCAACATAATACGAATGAGCAAAGTACATATACAAAGGATTTGAAACATCCTTCATCAAGGGATTTTCACTTATAACCTTAACCTCATTCCAGCCCATCTGGGGTATTCTCAGGTTTTTATTGAATTTTCTTACCTTACCTTTAAAAACACCCAGCCCCTCACAGCCCCCTCCTTCTTCGCTTGATGAAAACAATAATTGATGACCGACGCATATCCCAAGGAAGGGCACCCCTCTTTTAATAAGCTCCAGGATTGCAGGTATAATGTTTATCTTATTCAGGTTCTCCATCGCCCGGTGGAATGCGCCAACCCCAGGCAGTATGACACCCCCGGAAGAAAGAATATCATCCTTGTCCGAAGTGATTTTAACGCTTGCGCCAACCTTCTCCAGCCCCTTGCTGACACTCCACAAATTCCCCATCCCGTAGTCTATAACCGATATCATCAGCTTTTCCCTGTTCCTTTTACCTTCCTCTGCTTACTCCCATTCAATTGTCCCGGGGGGCTTTGAACTTATATCATAAACCACCCTGTTTACCCCTTTGACTTCGTTGATTATCCTGTTTGACATTACCCCCAGCAGTTCATAGGGAAACTTTACCCAGTCCGCAGTCATTCCATCCCTGCTGTGCACCGCCCTGATTGCTATGGTATTATCATAAGTCCTCTCATCACCCATCACCCCGACGCTTTTCACCGGCAGGAGCACTGCGAATGACTGCCATACTTTCCTGTAATATCCCGCCTTTTTTATTTCTTCAACAACTATCACGTCCGCCTTCTTCAATATATCCAGTCTTTTAGAATTAACCTCTCCCACTATTCTCACGGCAAGCCCCGGGCCCGGGAAAGGCTGCCTCCAGATTATTTCATCCGGAAGCCCCAACTCCGCTCCTACCACCCTCACCTCATCCTTGAAGAGCTCCCTGAATGGTTCAATCAACTTCAACTTCATCCTCTTCGGAAGCCCCCCGACATTATGGTGGGATTTAATAGTTGCCGACGGCGCCCCCTTAAACGAAACACTCTCAATAACATCAGGATAGAGGGTTCCCTGCGCCAGGTACTTCACATTGCCGATCTTTTTCGTCTCCTCTTCAAACACTTTTATAAATTCATTACCGATTATCTTCCTCTTTCTTTCCGGATCCGTAACTCCTTTTAACTTATCAAGAAAGCGTTTCCTGGCATCAATAAATTTAAGGTCTATCCTGTAATGCCCCTTGAAAGTATTAATAACCTTCGTGTGCTCGTTCAGCCTGAGTACGCCGTTATCAACGAATATACAGGTCAGGTTCCCGCCTATTGCCTTCCTCAACAAAACAGCCAGCACCGAAGAATCCACCCCGCCGCTCAAGGCGCAAACCACATGGCTATCCCCTGCCTTTTCTCTTATTTCATCAACAGAATGTTTTATAAATGACTTCATGTCCCATTCGCCTTTACACCCGCATATCCCGTAGAGAAAGTTTTTTAGTATTCTCTTCCCCTGGGCAGTATGAACAACCTCCGGGTGGAACTGAAGCCCGTATATCTTCTTTGAACTATTCCTCATTACCGCATTAGGCGAATTATTACTATGCGCAATCCTTTCATACCCGCGCGGCAGCTCAGCAACCCTGTCACCGTGGCTCATCCAGACAGTAAGCTTCTTTTTCAACCCGGCGAACAAAGCGTCTTTCCTGTCAATGAAAAGGTCTGCCTTCCCGTACTCCCTCTTTGAGGATATAAGAACCTTCCCGCCCAGCAATTTTGACGTTAATTGCATTCCATAGCATATGCCCAGCACGGGAACACCCAGGTTGAATACTTCCCTGCTGCATGCAGGGCTTGATTTGGCGCTGACACTTGCAGGCCCCCCTGAAAGTATTATTGCCACCGGAGATTTTTTCTTTATCCTGCCGAGAGAAACTGTGCACGGCATTATCTCGGAATATATTTTTAATTCCCTTACGCACCTTGCTATCAACTGCGTATACTGTGAACCAAAATCAAGTATTATAACTTTTTCCATTGCTTTACCCGTTATATCTCTTATTAATCTCCTCTGATAATTTTCCGAGTTTCTTCCTGTACTCCGCAATATCCACTTTCCTGGCGGCAACCCCGCTGTTCATAGCCGCTTCCGCAACAGCAACTGCCTCTTCAATGAGTATCCTGTGGTCAAATGGTTTCGGGATAATATATTCAGGGCCGAAACTGAAATTCTTCCCCCCGTAAGCTTTTGAAACGGTTTCAGGGACCTCTTCTTTTGCAAGCTTTGCAATAGCGTAAGCCGCAGCCAGTTTCATTTCCTCGTTAATGGTACTTGCCAATACATCAAGAGCCCCCCTGAAAATAAACGGGAACCCCATCACGTTGTTAATCTGGTTCGGAAAGTCCGACCTCCCCGTAGCCATTATCACGTCAGTACGCGCGCGCTTTGCAGAATCATAATTTATCTCAGGGTCGGGATTTGCCATTGCAAACACTACAGGGTTATCCGCCATTGCCTTTACCATATTTTCAGTAAGCACCCCCCCGACAGAATTCCCGTAAAACACATCCGCCCCCTCCATCGCATCAGCCAGGGTCCTGGCCGGGGTATCCAGGGCAAAATTCTCCTTCTCGCTGTTCATCCCTTCTTTCCTGCCCCTGTATATTACACCCTTGCTGTCACACATGATTATATTCTCTTTCT
>JAUXBS010000023.1 GCA_030619245.1 Clostridia bacterium
CAGCTTTTTCTCCAAGTTCTTCCTGTGTTAAATTGGCTTTTTGCCTCTCTTCGCGTATGCGTTTTCCTATAATAGTATAAATGTCTTCAGTCATATAAACTCCTGTTTTAATAATTGTTATAAACTCTTGTTATTATAGAAATATAATTATACTAATGAAAGCTCCTATATGTCCAGACAGGGAAAAGACACGGGGAGTGTACGTATGCGAACGATGAGTGACGCCGACGATGGACAAAAGACAACAGCCCTTCGGGAAGGGCTCTCTTTGAGCAGCTTCCTCGTCTTTCCTTGAATCCGTCTCAAAGCCTGTCCTTCATATGTAAAGCTATGTTAGGGACACTACACTATCGCTGAGCGGCGGTTTTTCAATTGACTTTGAAATAACTGTTATGTATAATAAACCGATTTTAGAGGATTATTATGAAAATATACGGTACCGGCATAGATATTGTAGAAGTAAGCAGGGTAAAGGATTTGCTCTGTAGTAATGAAAAATTCAGGGACAGGGTTTTTACCGTTGGCGAGGTAAAATACTGTGAAGGCAGGAAGAAGAAGTACGAGCATTATGCGGTCCGTTTCGCGGCAAAGGAATCCGTGTGGAAAGCGCTCGGGAAGGGCGGTATAGCCCTGAAGAGTATAGAAATAAAAAACGAGCCGGGCGGCAGGCCAAAGGTTATTATAAAACGCAATATGCTGAACAAAGGACGGAAGGTTATCATAACACTAAGCCATACGAATAATTATGCCGTTGCCCATGCCCTGGTGGTGGGTTGATGGATATACTATCTGCAAAACAGGTAAGGGAAATGGACCGGGCGGCAATTGCCGGAGGTATGCCCGGGATAAAGCTCATGGAAAACGCGGGCCGGGGGTTTGTTGAAGTCCTCCTGCGGTACCAGGGAAGCCTGTCAGGGTTGAAGGCGGTTATTTTTACCGGGAAGGGGAACAACGGCGGTGATGGATTCGTTATTGCCAGGCATGTGAAGAAGTTAGGGGGAGAGGTCTGCATAGTAGCCCTTGCCGGGGCGGGGGAGCTAAAGGGGGATGCCCTTAAAAACTACAGGAAAATAAAGAAGTTTACAGGGGTTGAATACATTGATGGCGTCAACGCGCCTCTTGATGAAGTAAAACAGGCGGCAGTAGGGAGTGATTTCGTAGTTGACGCAATTTTCGGAACCGGTTTCCGGGGAAAGATAACAGGCAGGGTAAAAGAAGTTGTTAAGGTGATAAATGATTCAGGGGTTTATGTGATTGCCTGCGATATCCCCTCGGGGGTGAACGGTGATACCGGTGAGGACGGAGGGGGGACAGCCGTAAACGCCGACATGACCATTACGTTTGCATACCCCAAGCAGGGGCTGTTCTTATTGCCCGGCAGCAGGTACGCGGGTAACATTGAGGTGGTTGACATAGGGCTGGGTAAAAGCAGGGCGAAGAGCGGAATCCGGATGATTACCGGGGATGAAATAAGGGTGTCGCTGAAGAAGAGGGGGAAGGACCTTCATAAGAATGATTTCGGGCACTTACTCGTGCTTGCCGGGTCAGCCGGCATGACGGGCGCTGCGGCGCTTACCTGCCTGGCAGCCCTGCGTATGGGCGCCGGGTTGGTTACCTTAGGTATCCCTGAAAGCCTGAACGATATACTTGAAGTAAAGTTAACGGAGGCAATGACTTTTCCACTGCCTGAAACGGACAGGAAGGCTTTAAGCCCTGATGCGTTTAAACCTATAGTTAATTTCATTAAGGACAGGAAGGTAAGCGCGCTTGCGGTAGGGCCGGGATTATCGGCAAATGAAGAAACCGGCGAACTGGTGAGAAGAATTGTAAGTAAGGTTAATCTGCCGTGTGTCCTTGACGCAGACGGGATAAATGCGTTTTCAGGGCGCGCCGCGGAACTGAAGAAGGCAAAGGCGAAGATAATAATTACTCCCCACACCGGGGAACTTGCAAGGTTAACGGGCAGGGCTTCCGGTGAGATTCAGAAGGACAGGTTAAAAACCGCAAAGGATTTTGCAAAGAGTAATAACCTTATCTGTGTTCTTAAGGGGTACCAGACGGTTATAAGCGACGGCAACCAGGTTTGTATCAATCCCACAGGCAACCCGGGCATGGCTTCCGGGGGGACGGGTGACGTGCTGACGGGAATGATAGCCGGCAGGTTGTGCCAGGAGCCTGCCCGGGCGCGGTTAGACGCTGTAAGGGCAGGGGTATACCTGCATGGGTTGGCGGGAGACATTGCGCGCGAGGAAAAAGGGGAGATAAGTTTGATTGCTTCTGATATAATAGATGAAATACCGGAAGCGATAAGGTTTACCGGGTAGGGTGCGCTCTACCAGGAAAAGTCAGGAATAATAAAGGAGAAAGAGAGGTAAGAAAAGATGATGAGCATTATTATCGGTTTAGTTACAGTCGCGGCTGGTATTGCGGGAATGGTGATGAAGTGGTTCGGAGGAGAGGTAACGGGCCTTGAGATGTTTCTCAGGGCGCTTGTGGCAGTTGTCCCGGCATTGCTGATAGTGAGTGGTTTAATAGCGGTGATTGCCGGAATCAGCGGAATGAAGGACAAGGCTGCCGAGGAAAAAGAGAAGAAACCGGAGCCGGAACAGCCAAAACCCGAGGCAGGAGAAAAAAAGAAATAACTTTGACGGTTGCCGGCTGTATGCCGGCGGTGAAAAATGAAAGTCCATGAAATAGGTGAATCCGGCCTGATAGACAGGATAAGAAACCTGGTTGAAAAAAAAACCGGGAGTCTTAAACAAGTGGTATTAAGCATAGGGGATGATACTGCTGTAATAAAGCCATCAAAAGGCAAATTGCTGCTTGCTACAACAGATACTCTTGTAGATAAAGTCCATTTTGACAGTAAGTTAACAGGAGCGGCTAAAATCGGGCACAAGGCAATGGTTTCCAATATTAGTGATATAATTGCCATGGGAGGTGTCCCGAAATATGCCCTGGTAAGCCTGGGTCTCCCCGGGAATAGCTGTGTGGAATTTGTGGATAACCTGTACAGGGGAATGATGAAGGTGGCAGGCAGGTATGGAGTGGCAATAGTAGGTGGCGATACAGTAGAATCCCCGAGAAATTTAGTAATTACTTTAACTTTACTGGGTGAAGCCACTAAAAAACAACTGGTTTCAAGGAGTGGAGCGGAGATTGGGGATAAGTTGTTAGTAACCGGGACATTCGGTGATTCTGCTGCCGGCCTGGAACTGCTCATAAGGCGCAACGGGAAGATGAAGAAGAGTTACAGACAGCTGGTCAAAAGGCATCAGGAACCGGAACCAAGGGCAGGGGAATCACGTATTATTGCCGTAAAAGGCCTTGCCACATCAATGATTGATTCAAGTGACGGGCTTGATGTGTCAGTTAGGTCCATTTGCAGGGAAAGCAGGGTTGGAGCAAGGGTTTACCCTGAAAGAGTACCCGTTTCGTCCGCGCTCAGGAGTTTTACGGGCGCAGGGGGTAAAGCAGACGGGGATTCAGCGCTGATGAAGTACGCTATTTATGGCGGTGAGGATTTTGAACTGGTTTTTACCGTGCCTGAAAGCAGGCTGGGGAACGCCCTGAAGAGTATACCGGGGACAAGGTGCATAGGGGAAATAGTTCCGCATAAATCCGGGATAAAGTATGTCAGTAACGGCAGGGTGGCCAGGGTGAAGGGCGGCAGTTTCAAGCACTTTAAGAAAAACAATTGAATTCAGTATGGAAGAATCATGCAGAAATATTTATTTAAATCAGATAGTCCTGAAACCACTTTTGAAATAGGCGTTAGTATAGGCAGCCGGTTGAAGGCAAAAGATATTGTCTGCCTTACCGGAGAGTTAGGGGCGGGCAAGACAACGCTTATAAAGGGGATTGCAGGGGGAGCGGGAGTTAAAGACCGGGTAACGAGCCCTTCCTTCAAACTGATAAACGAGTATACCGGCAAAGTGCCTTTTTACCATTTTGATTTATACCGGCTTGAAAGGGTTGATGATATACAGCAGATAGGCTATGAAGAGTATTTCTATGGTAATGGCATAACCGTTGTGGAATGGGCTGAGAAACTTAAAGAGTTGCTGCCTGCGGAAAGAATTGAAATATATTTATTCTATACCGGCAGTAATTCAAGGGAATTGGAAATCAGTAGTACGAGAGCGTTGGATTTAAAGAAATAATGAAAGTACTGGGCATAGAAACTTCTTCGGGGATTTGCAGCGCTGCGCTGGCGGACGGGGAAAAAATAAAAGACGAGATTTCATTGAATGAAGGGCTCGTCCACTCGGAGAAACTGCTGACGCTGGTTGATAAACTGCTAAAAAGGAACAGGGTATCCATTGGAGGCCTTGACGGTATAGCGGTAAGTACGGGGCCGGGCTCATTCACGGGAATACGCGTTGGTGTTTCTGCCGCGCGGGGCCTGGCGCAGGGTTTGAAAGCGCCTCTTGCGGGTATCAGCAGCCTTGACGGCCTGGCATACAACGCCCTGGGGACAAAGAAGGTTGACGGGGGTATTATATGTCCCGTGATTAATGCCCTGAGGGGGGAGGTTTTTACCGCGGTTTACCGCAGGGTAAAGGGAGGCATCAGGAGGTTGACGGAGTACAGCCTTATAGAAATGGATTCCCTTTTAAATGATTTAAGCAATAAAAAAGAGGAGGTTTATTTCTTCGGAGATGCTGTTGACCTGCATATTGATTTAATAAAAAGCAGTCCCGGCAGGTATGAAATTGCAGGCAGGAAAATCAGGTATGCTTCAGCGTTAAGCATAATAATGGCAGGGATGAAAAAGATACCGGAAAGCAAGAAGGGAAACTACACAGAAGTACTGCCTCTGTATATAAGGAAGCCGGAAGCGGAGGTAAAATGGAGAGAAAAAAATGAGAAAATTAAAACTGGGGTTACCAAAGGGTAGTTTACAGCAGTCAACCATGGAGCTGTTTTCAAAGGCGGGAATAAACGTGTCTCCTTCGGACCGGTCATACTTTCCGTCAAGCGATGACAGGGAACTTGATATTATGCTGGTGCGCAGCCAGGAGATGCCGGTCTACGTTGAACGCGGGGTTTTCGACCTGGGGATTACGGGGTATGACTGGATTCTTGAAAATAACTCATCAGTTAAACAGGTGTGTGAACTGGTTTACGGTAAAACCGGCTACAAGCCGGTCAGGTGGGTGCTTGCGGTCCCTGAAGGTTCAAAAATAAAATCCGCAAAAGACCTCAGGGGGAAAAGTATTGCCACCGAGGTGGTTAACATTACAAAGAATTACCTGAGGGGGAAAAAGGTAAAGGCGGACGTGGAGTTTTCCTGGGGGGCGACTGAGGCAAAGGCGGGTTACCTGGTGGACGCGATAGTGGAATTGACTGAAACAGGTTCTTCCCTGAAGGCGAACAAGTTAAAGGTGATAGATGAGGTGCTTGCGTCAACAACGAGGTTGATTGCCTGTAAGAAGTCCTATGCGGACCCCTGGAAGAGGAAGAAGATTGAAAACATAGCTATCCTCCTGAAGGGCGCGTTATCCGCCCAGGGGATGGTCGGGATTAAGATGAATATCAGGGAAGGGAACCTGAATAAGATAATGAACATCCTGCCTGCCTTGAAAAAACCCACTGTATCGCGGCTTACAATTAAGGGCTGGGTGGCGCTGGAAGTGATATTGAACGAGGAATCCCTGAAGAGGATAATACCCGAACTAAAGCGCGCGGGAGCGGAAGGCATCATTGAATACCCGCTTAACAAACTCATATTATAGGAGAAAAATAATGAAGAAAGTAAGAGTGCGTTTTGCTCCGAGCCCGACCGGCTGCCTGCACCTCGGGGGGGCAAGGACAGCTTTGTTCAACTGGCTGTTTGCCCGTCATAACAAGGGCAGCTTTATACTGAGAATAGAGGATACGGATAAGGAGCGTTCAACAAAAGAAGCGGTGGACGTGATACTGAAAGGATTGAAATGGCTCGGGTTTGACTGGGACGAAGGGCCTGAAGCGGGCGGTGATTACGGCCCGTACTTCCAGGCGCAGAGGAGCGGTATTCACAGGGAGTACGCGGATAAACTCATAAAGGAAGACAGGGCGTACTATTGTTATTGTTCACCGGAAGAACTTGAAGCGATGCGGAAAGAAGCGCGTGAAAACGGCAGGCCGCCGAAGTACAACGGCAGGTGCCGCCGGTTGAGTGATGAGCAAAGAAAGGAATACGAGGGACAGGGCAGGAAGCCCGTGGCGCGCTTCAGGACAAAACAGGAAGGCGCAACGAAGATAAACGATTTAATACATGGTGAATTGTCTTTTGAAAACTCGCTCCTGGATGATTTTGTGATACTTAAGTCCTCCGGCACAGCAACTTATAACTTTGCGGTTGTGGTTGATGATATTGAGATGAAAATATCCCATGTTATAAGGGGGGATGACCATATATCAAATACTCCGAGGCAGGCCCTGCTGTACGGGGCGCTGGACGCCGCCCTGCCGGAGTTTGCCCACATACCGATGATTTTCGGGAGTGACAAGGCAAAATTGTCGAAGAGGCACGGCGCGGTTGCGGTTACAATGTACGAGGATGAAGGTTACCTGAATGAGGCAATGGTGAATTACCTTGCATTGCTGGGGTGGAGCACTTCCGACAGCCAGCAGGTATTTGAAATTGATGATTTAATAAAGAAGTTTACTCTTGGGGGCTGTTCAAAATCAGCTTCCATCTTTGACTTCCAGAAGCTTGAATGGCTTAACGGGGAGTATATAAGGAAGATGGATATTGATGAACTGACAGAGAAGGCAATGCCCTTTATTTCAGGCGCCGGATTGCGCGTGGATGACAGGGAGAGGGTAAAGAAGGCGGTATTAATGGAACAGGAAAAGATAAAACTCCTGAAGGATATACCCGGGCTGATTGATTTCATGTTAAAGGACGATATGGAATATGATGACAGGGCAAAGAATAAGGTATTGAAAAAGGAAGGCGCCGGAGAGGTGCTTTCGGACATGCTGGAAAGGATAAAGGGCCTGGATGATTTTTCGGAAAAGGGGCTTGAGGAAGCGGTAAGAAAGTATTGCGAAGAGAAGGGCCTTAAAACCGGAAAGGTGTTTCATCCTTTAAGGGCCGCTGTTTCGGGAAGGACGACCGGGCCGGGGCTGTTCGTAATGCTGGAATTCATAGGCAGGGAAAGAGTGATGAAGAGGATAGAGGATGCAATGAAGTACACGCAATAACGCAGTAATACTAATATAAAGGAGAAAAACCATGGCAGATAAACCGGAGTCAAACGCTTATTTCACGGGACTTGTTTTTTCAATATCACAGGCCGCGATGATGCAGATGGGCAAGGTGACGAACCCCATGACGGGAAAGGTAGAGAGGGATATGAACCAGGCAAAGACCAGTATTGACATGCTGGAGATGATCAGGGAAAAGACCACCGGCAACCTGACGAAGGAAGAAGAAAAACTGATGAATGACATGCTTGCAAACCTCCAGTTGAACTACGCTGAAGAGGCAAACAAGAAGGAACCGGAAGAAGGCAGGAAGCAGGATGAAGAAAAGAAGTCCAACCCGGAAGCAAAAAATTAACAAATACAGTCAATTGTTGACTCTTCTCTATGATTAGTGGGTAATAACAGTTGGTTTATAGACGATATATAGCATCTAATTACGCGGGAGTTCCCCATCTGGAAGGGTCGGGCTCTGCCCGAATAATAGGATTCCACCGCTGGAAGGCGGTGGTAGTTCAATTATTGAAAATTATATTTACTTTTTGTCCTGTTTTTATTATAATCATATGAATTATTTTAGAGTAGCAGGGGCATTTTTTATGATAATTTGTGGATAAAGGGGGCAGTCTTGGGTTACAGAATACAACAATTCGGAAAGATTGAAGTATGAATAAAACAGAAACTACTCCAAAAATCATGTTTTTATTGTTTTTTATTTCAGGAGCTACAGCGCTTGTCTACCAGGTAATCTGGGTAAGATTGTTTGGTATGGTATTCGGGGTTACAGCTTTTGCAACGGGTACCGTCCTGAGTTCATTCATGGCGGGGCTGGCGCTTGGCAGTTTATATTTCGGAAGGTTTATTGAGAAACACAAGAATCCACTAAAGGTTTTTGCCTTTCTGCAGGCCGGGATTGGTATATTCGGCCTGGTTTTCCCGGCTCTCCTGTCAGTGCTTACTTTCCTGTACGGCCATTTTTATCATCAGTTTCATGTCAGTTTATATTTATTCAGCCTGGTCCGGTTTATCCTTGCTTTCTGTTTCCTTATAATCCCTACCACGTTAATGGGCGGAACTTTACCGGTACTCAGTAAATATTTTATCAGGAAGCTGAAAAACCTGGGCGGGAGTATAGGTATATTGTACGGGATCAACAATGCGGGCGCTCTTGTTGGCTGCTGTCTGGGGGGATACTTCCTTATAAAAACGGTAGGGATAAGGGGTTCCCTTTATTTTGCCGGTATAATTAACCTGTTGATAGCTGTTGCTGTGATGATTATACAGAAGAAACAGGGAGATGAAAAGAAAGCGGATGAAAGCCTATATGGGGTCAGAGAGGAAGTAATGAAGGATGAGGTGATTTCTTACCCCGGATATATCGTTTATATAGTCATGGGAGTGTTTGCTGTTGAAGGTATTGCATCCCTGGCTTACGAGGTTATATGGACGAGGATACTTGTTTTCTTCATTGGTTCAAGCGTTTATGCCTTTACTACAATTGTCGCAACGTTCATATTCGGCCTTGCCCTGGGCGGGTTCCTGATGGCAAGGCTGGTTGACAGGAAGAAGGACCTGGTGGGTATATTCGGGCTGGTTGAAATCCTTATCGGGATTTCCGCTGTGCTTGTAGTGCCCCTCCTCGGCAGATTGTATTATGTAATGGAAGGATTAAGCGGGTTGTTTGGCAATAAATCGTTGTTCATGGTTGTATCAGGTGAATTTGCCTGTTCCGTACTGATAATGCTGGTCCCGGCTATTCTTATGGGGACTGTTTTCCCGCTGGCTGCGAGAATATATACTACAAATTTGAAGAGCATAGGAAAAAAGATAGGGGACGTGGGGGCGGTTGATACCATAGGTTCCGTATTCGGCCCGTTTATAGCGGGTTTTATACTCATTCCCTTTGTAGGTCTACAGAAGAGTGTTTTCTGGATTGCGCTGTTGAATGTAGTGCTTGGGATAATTCTTATAATTGTTAATCCTGCCATGAAGAATATCAAGAAGACGGTAATAACGGCAGGGGCTTTGCTGGTTTTTCTGATGATAAGAATTTTCGCGCCTGTTAATGAGCCGCTTATAAACTATTCCGGGATTTCCCGGAGGACGATGCCGCAGAGGCTGCTTTATTACAAGGAGGGGATAGAGGATACGGTGTCAGTGATGGAAACCATAGAGGGGCTGAGAATGAATAAGACGAGGGAGCTATACAGCGATATAAACCAGGCAGTATCCGATTCAAGGTGGGACCTGCCCTCAAATTCGATAATAGCGCACCTTCCGTTATTGTTGCACCCTGACCCGAAAACAGCGCTTGTCATAGGTTACGGGATGGGGGGCACCTCGTGGTCGATAACCCGGCATAACGTGGCGGTGGATGCTGTTGAGCTATCACCGGGAGTTGTGGAAGCAAACAGGAATGGGTATTTTCCGAAAGCCAATTTCAATGTTCATGATGACCCGGGGTTAAACATTATAGTGAATGATGGCAGGAACCATATTCTTGTGACTGACAAGAAGTATGACATGATATCAGTGGGGATTATACATCCTGTGCTAACCACGGGGAGCGCTTCATTCTACAGTACGGAATTCTATGAGTTATGTAAAGGAATATTAACGGAAGATGGAATAGTATGTCA
>JAUXBS010000256.1 GCA_030619245.1 Clostridia bacterium
GACGGATGAGATTATTGAGCTTCTTGGTAAGACCTTCCTTAATCCCATGGATAATATAATCGTATCAAGGCATGCTTTTATACGTTACAGGATGGCCGGTGACCTGATGGGCTGCAGGGTAAAGGTTGTGCCGATGAAAGATATGAAGCATGACCTCGCGGCAATGAAGAAGGCAGTGACTAAAAGGACCAAGATTATATTTATTGCCAATCCTAATAATCCCACGGGAACGTATGTTAACAAGAACGAACTGGCGGAGTTCTTTAAGGGATTGAGCGGGGATATAATTGTGGTTATGGATGAGGCCTATTACGAGTACATGACTGCAGGGGACTATCCTGAGTCCATTTCGTACGTTAAGAAGGGAAAGACGGTGGTAGTGTTGCGTACTTTCTCTAAGATATACAGTTTGGCGGGCCTCAGGGTTGGCTATGGCGTTGCTGCTGAAGCTATCATAAGCCTGATGGACAGGATAAGGCCTCCTTTTAACGTCAACAGCGTTGCTCAGGCGGCGGCAATAGAAGGGTTAAAGGACTCCGCGCATCTTAATAAGTGCAGGAATCAGATGGTGAAGGAAAGAAAAATCATGGAAGGCGCTTTAAAAAGGGAGGGGATAGAATTCATCCCTCCTGCCGCAAATTTTATTCTTTTAAAGACCGGCAATGGCAGGAAAACTTTTAAGGCATTGCTTGAAAAGGGTATTATAGTAAGGGCGATGGATGAGTACGAGCTGCCCGGTTGGATACGGGTGACTGTCGGCAATCCGGAAGAGAACAGGAAGTTTATCAAGGCAGTCAAAGAGATATTAAATGAGAAATAATAAAACATTAAGCATAGTCGGAGTAGGCCTCATAGGCGGTTCGCTCGGGATGGCCATAAAGAAGAGCAAAGCATTTAAAAGTGTAATAGGCGTTGGCAGGAACGGTAAGAGGCTTGCCAGGGCAAAATTACTCGGAGCTGTTGATGAGTACACAACGGACTTCAAGAAAGGTGTAAAAGACGCCGACCTGGTGGTAATTTGTGTCCCGGTAAGTAAAACCGGTGATATGATAAAGAAGTTCAGCAAGGCGCTGAAGAAAGGCGCTGTCGTTACGGATGCGGGCAGTGTAAAAGAATCCGTAGTGAAGGAAGCTGAAAGATTACTTGCGCCAAAAGCCTGTTTTGTAGGGTCGCATCCCATGGCGGGTTCTGAGAAAACCGGGGTTCTGAATGCAAGGCCGGGCCTTTTTAAAAACTCCACGTGCATAGTAACAAAAACAAGAATGACTGACAGCAGGGCTTTAAAACAGGTTGAGAGTATGTGGAAGAAGGTGGGAGCAAGAGTGTTTGTTACCGGGCCGGGGGGGCACGATGCAATGGTTTCGGAAGTCAGCCATTTACCCCACATCCTTGCTTTTTCCCTGGCTTTGCAGGCGGGGGAAAGCAGCAGGAAGAACAAAAATGTATCAAGTGTGGCTGCGGGAGCTTTCAGGGACATGACAAGAATCGCTGCCAGCAGTCCCGAAGTTTGGGCGGATATATGCGTTGACAACAGGAAGGAATTGTTGAAATCAATAATCAGTTATGAGAAGAAACTAAAGAAGATGAAGAATTTGATTGCTGCAGGTGCAAGGCGGCGGTTAATAAATGAATTTGAAAAGGCAGGAAAGATAAGACATAGTATTATGAAGAAAAGCCGGGTGAAATGATAATATCAAAAACTGAAATTCCGGGAGATAAATCAATTTCTCACAGGGCATTGATACTTGGGGCAATCGCGGAAGGAGATACTCATATAAGGAATTTTCTTAACTCCGGAGACTGCAGGTCAACTTTAGGCGTATTAAGGGAGCTTGGAGTTAATGTGGATGAAAAATCTCCTACGGAGTTAATAGTGCACGGTGTGGGGCTGAAGGGTTTGAAAAAGCCGGAGAGGGAACTATATGCGGGAAATTCAGGCACTACCATGCGGCTCATGAGCGGTGTACTTGCAGGCCAGCCGTTTGATTCGGTTATAACGGGAGATGAATCACTGGGTAAAAGGCCTATGCAGAGGGTATTAATCCCCCTAAGGGAAATGAACGCTGAAATAGAAGGAGTGGAAGATAATCACCCTCCGTTAAAAATCAGGGGTTCTGAACTGCATTCTATTAATTATAACTCTCCTGTTGCCAGCGCGCAGGTTAAAGCCTGTGTGATGCTTGCAGGGCTGTATGCTGAAGGTGAAACAACCGTAACGGAACCAGTCAAATCAAGGGACCATACCGAGAGAATGATGAAGTACCTGGGAGCGGAAGTAAAAGAAGCA
>JAUXBS010000190.1 GCA_030619245.1 Clostridia bacterium
CCAGCCCGGAGTTTCCAGGTCCGCGCTTAGTTCAACCTTAGCCCGGGAATAAGAATCAATACTGCATTCCCCAATGCAGTCACCGGTGCTTTCTATTCTTCCGCCTGCTTTTTCTTTCAATACAACCTCAGCTGATGGTTTGAATGAACCGGATTTCATATAATCCAGCATTTCTTCTTTTTTCATGTTCCCGGTACTGCCCGCAAGCCAGGCTCCGGGTAAGCAATTCTTATTCCGGTATATCTTTATCCTCCCGTCCTTTTCCAGCCCATAGGGACCACTTGTTATTTTATCTTTGCTTAAAATATATTTTATCCTCAGGAGGCTGATTAAATTATTCGCCTCCTCCGGCGAAGAGGATGAGTTTATTGAATCAAGGAAATCATCATACCACTTCACCCGCACATCCTGCCCGTCCGCATTATACAGGTGAAAAGGCATGTTAACATTACCGTACAGGCGCTCTTTTACCTTCATCATTACATCATAGCCGGACCTGCCCCTGATGCGCCTGTCAATATCGGTTGCGGGCGTTAACATGAACCGGTTATTTTTGCAGTTCCTGACAAGAAAATCTATTCTGTCCCCCTTCTCCCTGAATATATTTTTATCCAGTACGGGATTTAAACCAATCCCGTACGCTATTAAATTGCCGGTAATCAGGACAAATATCACGGACGCCAGCGCAATAGATTTCTTCATGTTTAATACCTGGTCAAAACCCAGCGAAGCAGTCATTGCCAGGACAAATACCGCAAGATACATTATTGATGACGGGTACCGGAATATATCAAATAATGGCACCCATTTATACAGCAGGGGATAAAGAGGATTATACTTACCCAGGGCAAGGGAGACGGTTAACACTAAAAATGCCGCTAAAAACCATTTGAGTTTTTTCCTCCCTGAAAACAGGCCGAACACAGATAACGCCAGCGGGATAATCCCGACATAAAAACTCTTCTGCCATAAATTACCGGCGCCCTGTATATTGCCGGCAAGCCGGCTGGCTGAAAACCCCGGTGACACCAGGTTTATAAGTTCTTTTATACGCAGTGACCAGGTGGTGGCTATCCTGTATTCAATGCCCCCGCTACGTATGGAATTCCTGATGAACTCCAGGGACGGCAGTAACTGGACCATTGAGAGCCCCAGGGCAACGATAAGGGCAACCGCCAGCCCGGGCAGATAGTTTATTTTCCCGGATGAAGGCTCCGGTTTCGTAAAATAACCTGTAATAAGATAGGCGGTAATGAATAGAACCGTATACACCAGCAGCTGTGTATGCCCTGCCAGGAACTGTAAAGCCACGGCTATACCAAGCGCGATGGAAAGGAAATTAACCTGAACGGGTTTAACAGGGCCGCCGCCGGCTGAACATCCCTGTATTTTCCTTGTTAAAAGAAATATCAGGGGCAGCCAGATTATTGACCCCAGTATGCTCAGAAATTGCAGTCTCATTACAATATAACCGTTTAGCATGAATATAACCGCTCCCGCAAGGGCGCTTATACGCTTCATCCTGAAACCGGCAAGCAGAAGGTACATGAACAATCCTGCCAGAAAAAAATGCGCCAGCACGAAACACTTCAAGGCAAATGAAAACGGGAAAATGTAAAAAAGTATCGTAAACGGATAAAACACCGCTGACTGCATATTCGCCAGGAAGGGCATACCTGAATATATGTACGGGTTCCACAGCGGGATATCCCCCTGCTGAACGGTTTCTGCCGCAAAAGCCCGGAACGGGTGGAACTGGAGCAGTATGTCCTGGATAAAAAATGAACTGCCCGTAAAAACCGCTTTATTAAAGAAGATAACCAGCGTTACTGAAAGAATAATTATAACCGTGAATAACGTTTTATTTTTCAAGCTGTGTTCCCGTTTCCGTTATCATCCTCAGGTTCTTCATGTATATCCCGTTTTCCGGGTCAAGTTCAATTGCCTTTGATATATACTTCCCTGCCAGGTAATACGACTTACCTGCAAAGTAAATACCGGCAATACTGTTGCACGCTTCCGCATAACCGGGGTTTACTTCCAGCGCTTTCTTATAATAAACCAGCGCCTGGTCGGGGTTCTTCCTGCCCATCCAGTACTTGCCCAAACTGCTGTATACCAGGGCATAATCAAAATCAATTAACCTGTTCTCGTAACCGCTGTTGATACGATACAGGTGAGGGATGATATGCTTCAGTTTCAGTATTCTATCATACTGCTCTTTCGCCCTTTCCCTGTTATCCAGGCTCCAGTAACATTCCCCCGCAAGGTAAACCGCATGAACGAAATAAGGCTCAAACAGCAGGGCTTCCCGGTACTCCTTGAGCGCTTTTTCAAACTCTCCCTGGTTATAATAATATGACGCTATACTGAAATGAGTAAAGGGATTGCGGTAATTATACTTCACTGCTAATTTGTACTCCTTCAGGGCCTTAATTAATTCCGGCGGCTTACTCTTATAGTAAAAATCTCCCAGTGTTTGATGGTACAATGATTCCTCCGGGTACAGTGATACCATTTTCCTGTAAACCGGTAGTTTTTTATTTTCAGATTTAAGGCCATTGCCAAGTTCCCTGTAATACTCCGCATTCAGGGGCGCGAACTTAACTGCTTCTGCCCAGTTGTTCTTCCGGGCAAAACAAAAAGCAGTAAAATTACTTCCAACAATAAGGAACATGATGAAAAGCGCTGCCGCAAACACAAGCCCGGCTCCCGGGACAGGCTTTAACTCCCTGCTGTCTTCATCTTTCATTATAATACTTATAAATAATACCATTATTATGGCTATGGCGGGAAGGTGCAGGTTGAAATCCACCAGCGCATGAGTCAGGATGACAACCGCTCCTGTCATTGAGCATAAGTAATGCCATAATAACTTCCTGTTATCTTTCACAACATACAGTTTTTTTATACCCTGGCTGAAGAATACCCAGATAATCCAGGCAAACATAATCAATGGGAGCAGGCCCGCCTCTGACGCGAACTGCAGGTACTCATTGTGCGCGAACCCGGGGTGCTTGCCGTACTGCGAAAGGGCTCCGTAAACGGGGAATTTGTATTTCAAAAAACCATTCTCAAAATTGCCCAAACCAACCCCTGTTACGGGCCGCTCTAAAATCATACTTATACAATTTTTCCATATTACCGGCCTCCGGTTTGCGTAAGGGTCGGTTGAATCCAGCCTTAAGATTCTCTTTATTCCTGAAGGAGTTAAAATAATCATCAATAGTACCAGCGCCGTTATTACTGCGGTTATCCCCCATTTTTTATACCTTATGACCGCAAGAAAGGCAATACCTGCAATAAGGCATAGATACCCCCCCCTGGAATGTATCATAATGAGCCGGATAAACATCCAAATAACGGGAAACAGGTAGAACCCGACATGCCCGTACTTCCCGTCATACAGCCAG
>JAUXBS010000095.1 GCA_030619245.1 Clostridia bacterium
AGGACATTATGGTCAGCTGAGACGACAGGCAGCAGCATAGAGTATCCCGTAAATCCGATGGACCCGAAACAGAAACTTGCCGCGGGGGTTGTTTACTGGTGGAAGGCTGAAGGGCTTGATAGCGCGGGGAATATAGTCGCAAGGACGCCGGTTCCTTTTTCCTTCAGCCTGAAGGATACCGCCCCGCCTCCGTCAACGAAGGACCTTGCGGTTACGGGCATTGTATTTGACAGGGTAACCCCGGAAGGGAAACTTTACGTGAGGGCGCTGGTTAAAAACCTGGGTGGGCAGACGGAGTCAAATGTTCCCGTGGCCATGTACTTTAACGGGGCGTCTATTATCCCCGAACAGAGGATAAGCAGTATAAACATCAATGAAGTCAAGTACCTTTCCTTCATGTGCCCGTTGAACCAGGTCCCCAACTTTACGGGGCCTGTTGCCAGGGTGATTATCAGCGCGATAATAAATTATTCTGATGATAATTCCAGGAACAACATGCTGACCACGACATTTGAAATCAAATTGCCTTCAGGGGATACCACGGGCATTTCAGGCACGGTGTTTGACGGGCAGGGAAGGGGACTGGAAAATGCCACTGTTTCCTATTCCGGGGAGGAGGAAGGAACAGCGCTGACGGATGTTAATGGTTTTTATGAAATAGCTGGCATACTACCCGGTAAATATGATTTGCAGGCAGGCAGGGTTTCCTATATTGATTCTGACATAAGGCCTGTGGATGTGGTGGAGGGTGGAACACATACCGGTGTTAACTTCAGGCTGAAGGCGGAAGGGGTAAAACTTGCGGTTATCAGGGGAAGGGCGCATGAAGCCGGAAACAAAAAGAAGGGGATAAAGAACGCGGTGGTTTCATTTACAGGGCCCGTTGAAGGTTCTGTAAAAACAGACAAGGATGGGAAGTATCAGATAAAAGGCCTGCCGCAGGGGAGATATACGCTCAAAGTTTCACACGCGGATTACAGGGATTCATCCGGGAAACAAGTTAAAATTACAGGTGATAAGAAGGCATACGGGATGATTGTATTTGAACTGGAAACCGGAACCGGGGAGGAGAAACCTGTTACGTATACAAAGGAAGAGGCCTGGGATATACTCAAAAAATTAATTAAGGTCAGGATTGTTGACCGGTTAAGGGATTACAGGCTTACGGAAATCACAGTGTCGCCTGACGGCGATGTAAACCTGCTGCTCAGAAACATCAGGGAAAAGAAGGCAAAGATTACCGGGGTGGAAATTGAATAGGGTATGAAGAGGCCGGGAAGAGGTTGAAAATGATATATAGTAAGTTTCAAAGGTTTTTAACAGTTATTATGGTAATTGTATTACTTGCCTGTTTTGCCGGCCCGGAAGCCGGGGCTCAGGATAAGAAAACAGACGTTGCTGCCGTGATAACATCAATAAAGGGCAAGGCAAATGTTTTGCCCCATCGGTCAGAGGAGTGGAAGGGCGCCAGGGAAGGGGACTTCCTTTATGAGGGAGATAAGATAAAGACGGCTGCCGGGAGCAATGTGTCCATTGCTTTTTTAACCGGCAACGAGATATCAATCAATGAGAAATCCGTGTTTACGATTGTTATTAACGAGGAAGGTGAAAGGGGAATAAAAAACGCTATTGAAATTGAAATAGGAGAGATATTTTCCAGGGTAAAACCCGGGACCATAAAGTTTGAGATGAGGCTGCCGAATGCGGTGGCGTCTGTCAGGGGGACGGAATTCAACGGGAGAGTCAGGAAAAACGGGTTGACAACGATTACCGTTTATAAGGGTATAGTTGAGGTTTCCAACAAATTCGGCAAGGTACTGCTGGAAAAGGCGACCAGGACCACGGTTAAAGCCAACAAGGCCCCGATGCCGCCGGTAAAGGTTGATATCGGCGTTAAGCCGCCGGAGTGGCGGAAGGGGATGGAAACAAAGGGGGCTTTGCAGTTTAATGTTGATAGCGAGGAAAAGATAGCAGGGATACCCTTTGAAGCCGTAATAAAGGTTTATAGTTTAACGGGTAAGTTTGACAGTGAGTTTAATGGGGAGATAAGTTTAATATCGGATTCTCCCTGGACGGATTTTTCTGTTGACGGTAAAGCCTGGGGAGTGAAGAAGGCGAAAATCAATGGCGGAAAAACAAAAATTCTGGTAAAGAATGCAAATAAAGGCGTGGTATTAATAGGTGTATCCGGGGCAGGGTTAAGGGCTGCTGTCAGGAAGATAAATTTCTCTCTTCCGCCGGAGAGGACCCTGTTGTTAAGGATAGAAGATGAAGAGGGGGAAAAGACACTAAAGTTGAAATTTGAAAGGTAGCAGGTTTCATTGATTTGCGATAAAACATTGAAAAAATTAGTCAGCTTTTATATAGGTATCAGTTTACTGTTACTGAATAACCCGGCCCTGGCCCAGAACTGGGGCCGTATACAATTAACAGTTGTTTCCCCGGACCCGGTCAAAGCCGGGGAAGAGGTTGTTTTCCAGGTAATAGTGCTTAATACGGGAGAAGAGAAGTGGGCCGCGGGGTCGTATGTTATTGAGATAGAGTTGTTTGACAGTGAAAAGGGGTATCTGACGACAACCCGGGGATACAAGGGGATGGTGGATGTTGATTCGGGAGAAACTACCCTGGTTTATATCCCTTTTAAGATTCCCGAAGATTATTCAGGCGCTTATTATTATAAGATTACCCTGACGCACGAGGCAGTAAGGACCATAACCAGTGAACATTATGATTTTATCGTTATTCCGGTTGTAGTGCCTGCGAAGCCGCTTTTCCCGGTAAAAATCGGCGGTAATACAATACTCTCTTTCAGGGACAATTCAGAAGATAACTGGAAAAATTACCTTGGAAATATAAGTGTGAACATGGTGGGCAGGGTATATAATAATCCCGTTCAGTTCAGCGCTTATACTTACCATACCCGGGATGAAATTCTTGATTTTGACAGGGTTCTGTTCAGTTACTACGGGAAGGATACCAATATATCCGCAGGTGATGTAATGCCCTCCTTTTCATCTCTGGTCCTGTATTCAAAGGGGATGAGGGGTTTTGAGATTTCAAACAAGAAAAACAAACTGAAGACTTCGCTTGTAGGGGCCGTGCTGGCTGAGAAGGAAGCCGGTTCTGAAGAGAAGAGCGGGGTTTTCAGCCAGTATTTACTGGGCGGGCACGGGGAGGTAAAACTGCCGTATAATTTATGTGTTGACTTATCGGCTGTTTCCAGTTTTGATAATGTTGGTTCCTTGAATGATGAGGAAATGGGGTTTGCGGAAATCCAGCCCAGCCCGGTAAGGAACAATGTCGGCGGAGTAAGCGTGAAGTGGGAGCCTGTTTCATCGGAAGAGTTTGAGGTGGATGTTAACGGGGAATATGCTGTTAGTGATTACCGGAGTGATATAAGTGATGATAGCGGGGCTCAAGGGAAGGCCGGGAAAGCCTGGAAGCTTGGTTTTGACATGAACAGGGGAAGTTTTTTATTCAGCGGCAAACTCCAGAGAATCAACCCGGACTTTGTTTCCCTGGGAAGCCCGACAGCGACCAGGGACCGGGCGGGTTTTGACATGACAACAAGTTGTGGTTTCAGCAAGAATGTTTCTGTTTCGGGCGGTTATAACAGTTACAGTGACAACCTGGAAAATGATATTACAAAGGTTACCGTAAATCAAAGTATTCTATCCGGGGGGCTCAGTCTCAATTTGGAAAAACTGCCGCCGGTTAACATCGGCTACAGTTTGAACCGGATGCTCGGGAACCCGGAGAATGCGCTGAATAATTATTCAAGCAACTGGTCAGTGGGTATGGCATGTAATTGGGGGAGAACCAGTCTTTCACTGGGGGGGCAGATTTCTGATTTCAAAGACAACAGGGAAGAGAGTTCAATCCATGATTTGAATACCATAATGGGAAACATGAATCTAAACATGGTTGTAAATGATATTCTTACCGTAACAAGCGGGGTTAACCTGAGCAGAAAAAAAGACCTGCATGATAAAACAGCTGAGGCAACACGCGCCTTAAGTATCGGGATGAATTATAAAGTAGTCCCCGAAAAACTGGTTCTGATTGGCTGGGGCAGCCTGAGCCAGGCCGGCAGTGGAATTGAAAACACCGTTATAAACACCAATATGGAACTAAATTATAACGTGAAAAGAACCATGACTTTGACTTTAGGGCATAACTGGAAAAAACCGGAAGGTGGACCGGAGAATTCTGATGTGCATGGTTTTATTTTTCGCCTGAGCAATAGTTTTTAGATGAAATGATTATATTCAACAAGTTAACACAGAAGAAATACAGGGGATTTACCGGGCTGTTGTTATGCCTTACGGTAACATTAATAATCGCAGTTCTTTATGTGTTCAACATTGGTGAGCCTTTTGAGCTCAAGACAATAGATTTGCGTTATAAACTGCGCGGGCCCAGGGAACCAGACAGAAATATTGAGATTATCGCTATGGGCGATGAATCGATTAAAATACTGGGGAAGTGGCCCTGGCCCAGAAAATACCATGCTTTTCTGATTGAAATCCTTAAAAGTTATAAACCTTCCGCCATATGTTTTGATGTCCTGTTCACCGAAAAGGATGCCAGTTTCCCTGAAAATGACAGGAACCTGGCAAGGGCAGCCGGTGACAGCGGGATTGCGTATTTTCCATTCTATTTTAACATTCCCAGGGTAATAACCAGATCGGATTTTGAAGAGCTGAAAAAGGATGTATTTATCAGCAGTAAAATAAAAGACAGGGCGCTGGCTTATGAACCTTCCGAAAATGATAACCTGTTCAGCGCTGTATCGATACCATAACCGCCGGCATGACAATCGCCTTTGCCTGTGAGTGTTTTCAGGAAGGTGTCATCACCCAAGAAGATACCGGCGGTCTGCAACTGTGCTTCGGGGATGCCGACCTGATGATTCAACTGCTGGAATTAATCGCCCGGCGGGAAGGATTCGGTGATGTTCTGGCTGAGGGGTCTGCTCGCCTGGCAAAAAAATGGGGTGTTGAAGACGGACCCTTCCATCTTGCGGTCAAAGGCCAGGAGATTTCCATGCATGATCCGCGCGTAAAAGTCGGCGTGGGGATCGGCTTTGCCGTCAGTACCTATGGAGCGGATCATATGACCGCTGCCCATGATCCCATTTTTACCGACGAAAACTCATTTATGTTTAAATCTGTTAAGCCTTTAGGAATGTATAAATCCATGTCTGCCACCGAGATCACCAATGAGAAAGTAAGAGGCTACATGCAGTTGGAAAGACTGTGGCGGATGATGGATGCCCTGGGGCTGTGTGTCTTCGGATATGCTCCCCGGGGAGTGATGCCTTTGGATGTCATGGTTCAATCGATAAACGCCGTGACAGGGTGGAACGCAAGCCTCTATGAACTGATGAGAGCCGCTGAGCGAGGTTCTGCGCTGGCCCGGTCTTTTAACAGCCGGGAAGGATTTTCAATCAAAGATGACCGTTTGCCAAAGCGCCTTTTTAACCCAAAACCGGACGGCCCCAATTCCGGTAAGAAGATATTTGAAGAGCAAGATTTTAATAATGCCGTTGCTTTGTACTACGAGATGATCAACTGTGATCCTGAAACCGGCCGGCCGGCCCGGGGAAAATTAATGGAGCTCGGCCTGGACTGGGTGGAAGAGATGCTGGAA
>JAUXBS010000213.1 GCA_030619245.1 Clostridia bacterium
TACATACTATTTACCTGCGCGCTTCCAACGGTGAATCTACATTTCTATTATTATAACATCGCTCGAGTGTTTTGTCAAGCTATATTTTAAGCTGATTTTTCAATTAATATACTTTATTACATTAAATATTGTTATAGTATTTGGTTTACCTGTTTAAAATTATCCGGACAATATCACATGTAAAAATATCACTTACAGAAGTTTATGTAAAATGATGTAATTCTGACACACTATTGCAGTCGAAGATTGATACATTTTAATATAAACACTATTTTATTGCTATTTTATGGTTTGACAGGACTGCCTGTAAAAAGTATAATTCATTGCACCAGGTTAAATCATGACAAAGAAAACCGATATACTTCCTGTCGTTGATAAAAGAAACAGGGTCATTGGAAAAGCCCCCAGGAATGTCTGCCACGGCAATCCCGGCCTCGCACACTGTTCTGTTCATATTATTATAATTGATTCAAAATCCCGCATGCTCCTCCAGAAACGCTCAAAGAATAAAGATATCCAGCCGGGAAAGTGGGACACCTCCGTTGGCGGCCACCTGGATATCGGCGAGAATTTTTACCAGGCTGCAAAACGCGAAATGCGGGAAGAACTTGGTATTGTGAGCCTGAGGTTAAAACGCCTGTATGATTACAGGTGGAGCAACAAAATTGAAACTGAAAGCATAAGGACTTACCTGGGATTAAACAACGGCCCGTTTGCCTTTGACAGGTATGAAATAGATGATGTAAAATTCTGGAGTATACCGGAAATAAAGAGGAACCTGGGACAGGGAATATTTACCCCGAACCTGAAACATGAACTCAAGCTGTTCCTAGTGTAGCGCTCTGTAACTATTTACCCTCCTGTCCCCTCCTCCTCTTCGACAAAAGAATAATGTTTTTCAGGTCATCCTCGTTAAGCGCTTCAAGCCACTTCCTGTCAAACTCCGGCTGCTGGGTTATCTGCGCTATTGCGGCAAGAACTTTCAGGTGCAGGTTCCGCTGGTCAGGAGAACCTGCGAGGATAAATACTATATGCGCCAGCTTATCATCAGGGAATATAACACCCGCTTTCGCCCTGACAACAAGTATTTTAAAAACATTCTCGCCTTCAACTATTATATGGGGTATTGCCAGCCCCTTCCTTATTACCGTGCTGGAAGCCTCTTCCCTCTCTATTAATTTGTTAAACATCTTCTCCGGGCCCCGGTTTAATTCCTTTCCCAGGGTATTAGAAACCTTCCTGAATAAATCCTCCATCTTAACCGGCTCCTCTATATCCAGTACAATGCTGTTCTCTATCATGCTGTGAAACTTGTCTTCTGTAACATCATCCCTCTGAACAACAATATCCTTTAACTCTGTAAGGATGCTGTCTGATGTCAATTCCTTGTCTCTGCCAACAAGCCTTTCAAGCGCATAAATCAGGGCGGAATCCTTGGAGGTCCTTTCCTCAACGTATACCTTGTACCAGAGCGCGCCCGATAAAAGAAAAACGAAAGTAAGGAAAATAATCCCCGTCCCCATCTCTATCAAGAGGAATATCCCTCCGGCTATTCCAAGGATCTGCATGTACGGGTAGAAAGGGGAATGGAACTTTGGCTTGTAACTCAATATCTTACTTTCCCTGAACAGGATGAGTGTCAGGTTGGCAAGGATGAATAAAAGAATCAATATGCTTGAGGCAATCTTTACCAGCAGTTCCAGTTCCAGGAACATGATAGCAACCATCATAAACAGGCCCGTGATGACAATCGACCTTATCGGTGTATTGGTCCTTGAATTTATCTTTTTAAAAACCCCGGGCAGTAACTTATCCCTGCTCATACCAAGCGGGTATTTGGAAGCGCTCATGATGCCTGCATTGGCAGTGGAAATAAACGCCAGGAACGCCCCCGCGCTTATTATTATTTTAAATGCCTTCCCGCCGATGACCCCGGCGCCATCGGAAATCGGCATAAGATTATTTGCCAGTTCTGCCGGGTTTAGCACTCCGACAGTTATATAAATAACAAAACCGTAAAGCACTGAACCCACGATAAGAGAAATAATCATGCCCAGCGGCAGGTTCCTGCCGGGATTTTCTGTCTCCTCGGCCAGGGCTGCCACCTTGGTCAGCCCCCCATAAGAAACGAAAACAAAACTTGCCGTGGCAAAAACAGGCCCCAATCCCTTGCTGAAAAACGGAGAGAAATTAGCCGTATTCACTGACTTCATCCCCCAGATAACATAAACTGCAAGCACTGCCACGAGCCCGAAAACCAGGAACACCTGGAACCTTCCCGCCTCCTTCGTCCCTATTATATTCAGCAAAACGAAAAACAGGCAGCAGGCAAGCGCAATAACTTTTATATTGATATCGGTAATCAAACTTAAGTAAGCGCCCATCCCTATTAAAGCAAAAGCGCCCTTCAAACTCAGCGAGAACCAGCTGCTGAAACCCGCCACGGTGCCAAGTAAAGGCCCGAACCCCCTCATGATGTAATAGTAATCACCCCCGGCCTTGGGCATTGCAGTCGTAAGCTCTGCCTTGCTTAACAGGGTGGGGATACAGAATATCCCCGCAAGTATATAGGAAACAATCACAGCGGGGCCCGCCTTGTGAAATGCAAAGCCCGGAAGTATGAACAACCCTGAACTGATCATCGCCCCGGTGGCAACACAGATGATTCCCAGAAGCGACAGTTCCTTCTTTAGTCCATCTTTCATTTTTTTATCCCTCTTGAAGTTAAATATTTATATGCTTTCATTTTCTTTGATAATGAATTTACCATTGTAGTGTCTCTTAAATTCCCTTACATTTGCAATAGGTATTTTAAGCATGGAGCGCGAGGTGACTGACCCCTTTATCATTCAA
>JAUXBS010000275.1 GCA_030619245.1 Clostridia bacterium
CATCCCTGGAAGAAAAAGATAAGTGTAGAGTGCGGTACGGACCTGCTCACCGCTGCCATAGCGGCGGGTGTTCATATATACAATAGCTGCGGCGGTGAAGGTGTGTGCGGCCGCTGTAAGGTTATTATCAAAAAGGGCGATATCATTACCGAGTCAAGCGGCAGGCTGACCGATGAGGAAAAAAAGAAGGGGTACGTGCTTGCCTGCAGAACCACCTGCAAAGGTAATATGGAGGTTGAAGTCCCACCCGAAAGCAGGCTGGAAGATTTAAGCATTTTAACTGACGAGACAAAGGCGAAGCGGCTGGTTGGCCTTTATACTCCTGCCGAGGAGGTATTAAAACAACCTTCCACGATGGGGGAAGCTGTTTATAAACACAGCCCCCTGTCAACCAAGGTTTACCTTAAACTGCCGCCGCCAACAATGCAGGACAACGTAAGCGATTTAGAAAGGCTGTACAGGGGCATCAGGAAAGGGCGGGATATCCCCATAATGCAGATGGGGCTTGCAAATATCAAGAAACTGGGAAAGCTTTTGAGAGGGAGTGACTGGAAAGTTACTGTTACGCTGGGGAATAGAAATGAAACATGCGAGGTGGTGCTGGTGGAACCGGGAGATACAACCGGCAGGAATTTCGGTATTGCGCTGGATATAGGCACGAGCACTATCGTGGCGTCCCTCATAGACCTGAGTAATGGAGCTGCGCTCGGGGCAAAGGCATCATTCAACCCGCAGATTGATTTTGGCGAAGACGTCATATCAAGAATAATGTTTGCCCAGGAGGAAAACGGCCTTGAAAAACTGCATCATGTCATAATAGACACTATAAATGACCTGATCAGGGCGCATATAGAAGAGAGAAAACTGTCGTTGAATAATATTCAATGTGTTGTTTGCGCGGGAAATACGACAATGATTCATTTATTACTGCGCATCCCTCCTGATTTTATCAGGAAGGAGCCTTACGTGCCTACTTCAAATTTCATTCCTGTAATAAGGGCGTCGGAGGCGGGTATAAAAATAAATCCCAGGGGTTTGCTTTCATGTGTTCCCGGTATTGCCAGTTACGTTGGCGGTGACATAGTTGCCGGGGTGCTCGCCTCGGGTATGAGTGATATTTCAAGATTGAGCTTATTTATAGACCTTGGCACCAACGGAGAGGCGGTACTTGGCAATAAAGAATGGTTTATTGCCTGTTCCACTTCCGCAGGCCCGTGTTTTGAGGGAGGTGGGATAAAATGGGGATTAAGGGCGATGAAAGGCGCCATAGAAAGAATTAAAATTGATAAGAAGAAGGACAATGTTTCCGTTTCCGTTATCGGAGGGGGCAAACCAAAGGGTATATGCGGGGCCGGCTTGATACAGATTATAGGAGAATTGCTTGAGAAGGGAATAATAGACAGAGCGGGGAAGTTCAAGATTAATTCATCAAAGAGAATAAGAGAAGCTGACTACGGGAGAGAGTTTGTCATAGTAAAGGCAGCAGGAACGGAAACCGGACAGGATATGGTGATTACGGAAGTGGATATAAAAAATACGATTAATTCTAAAGGGGCTATATACTCCGGTTGTGAGGTACTCCTGAAGAATGTGGGTTTAAACTTTGATAATATAGAACAGGTAATTATTGCGGGAGGCCTGGGTAATTCGCTGGATATTGAAAAGGCAATAATGATAGGGTTAATGCCGGACCTGCCCGTGGAGAAGTTCATATTCATAGGTAATAGTTCTGTCTCAGGGGCAAGGATGTGCCTGCTTTCAAGAGAGGCGGAGAAGAAGGCGGAGGAAATAGCGAATAAGATAACTTATATTGAGTTGAGCGTTGATCCTGAATTTATGAATAATTATACCGCATCTTTATTTTTCCCGCATACGGATATAAATTTGTTTCCAAGCGTTAAAAAGAAATATAAATTTATTTAATGGAAGGGCAATATGAGTTTTAGAATAGCTGTGTCAGGCAA
>JAUXBS010000104.1 GCA_030619245.1 Clostridia bacterium
CATCAGGTTTTCCTTGTTTCTCCAAAGCCTTTGGAGCCTTCAAGATGATATGCCTGATGATGTTTTCATCTATTTGAAGCGACTTGTTCAACTCCTTGATAAATTCAGGCTTTGCAGAAAAAACAATGCGGGAAAAGTTCCCATCCCTGCATCCCTTGATATCAAAAGTTAGTTTTCTTTTTCCCCAGTTTTCGGACAAAAGTACTTCACCGTTATCCTGGTTGATAAGTTTTTGAATGCTTTCTGCTGTTTCTTTGATTTTTTCCGGGGGTGTTTCAGCGCGGTTTACGAACATTGTTTCATAGATCATCATAGACGTGCTTACCTCCTTTCTGGTTTATACAGCTCTTCACTTAACAGTGAAGAGCAAAGGTTTACTTTATAAAAAAGTTATCCTGTCCTGTATTCGGTAAAAACTTATATCATTATATATATTTAAATAATTAAGTCAACTAAAACAAATGAAGATCATATATTTTCAGTATTAGCGGCGCAAAAACAAGTGAAACTATAGCCATCAGCTTTAACAATATATTCAGAGACGGCCCTGATGTATCCTTCAGGGGATCTCCAACGGTATCGCCGATAACAGTTGCCTTGTGTACATCCGACCCCTTACCCCCAAGGTTTCCTTCCTCAATATACTTCTTTGCATTGTCCCAGGCGCCGCCGCTGTTGGCAAGGAAAATTGCAAGGGGGACGCCCGTAACGAGCGAACCTGCCAGAAATCCACCCAGAGCCTCAACTCCAAGAACGGACCCTATTATAATCGGTAGTAAAACCGCCATAACACCGGGAACTATCATTTCCTTCAAAGCCCCCCTTGTTGTAATATCCACACAGCGCGCTGAATCCGGTTTTGCCTTGCCTTCCATCAGCCCCGGTATCTCCTTAAACTGCCTTCTGACTTCTTCAACAATAAGGTAAGCGGACCTGCCAACAGCCTTCATTGTTGCAGCTGAAAACACAAATGGGATCACCCCTCCGATAAACAATCCGGCAATGACTTCAGGACGCATAATATTGATAATAACAATTCCTTCAAAGTTTATTTTTAATTTTGCCACCTGCGCAAAAGCGCTAAAGAGCGCCAGCGCGGTAAGAGCGGCTGAACCAATGGCAAAACCCTTGCCGATCGCTGCGGTAGTATTACCAACCGCATCAAGCTGCTCCGCTCTCTTTCTCACTTCCGGACCCATCCCCGCCATCTCGGCGATGCCGGCAGCATTATCGGCGATAGGCCCGTAGGCGTCAACCGCGACAGTCATACCGGTGATTGACAGCATTCCAATAGCTGACAGGGCTATACCGAAGATACCGCTGAAATGATAAGAAAGAATTATAGCTATGCCAATTACCACTATGGGTATAACCGTGCTGTACATGCCGTATGCCATCCCGCTTATAATTAAAGTGGCAGGGCCTGTTTTTGCCTCGTTTGCAATGTTACGAACCACTTTACCCGTTGTATAATATTCAGCAGTAAAGCCTATAATCAAACCGGCTGCCAACCCTGCAGCCACAGACCACAAGGCATTCATCCTGCCATACCATGCCGTTAACAACACCGCACCTGCAATCAGCACAACGGAGCTGGAAATCAAACCGGCGTTTAATGCCTTCTGGGGATTTGTTTTTTCATCGGTCCTGACAAAGAAAACACCTATTATTGAAGATATAATCCCCCAGGCGGATAACAGCATTACCAGCATGACCCCCTTGAGCTTGAATTCCGGCCTTAATACACTCACTGCAATCACAATCCCGGAAATTATCGCTCCCACGTAGGATTCAAACAGGTCCGCCCCCATGCCCGCAACATCACCCACATTGTCCCCGACATTATCGGCAATTACTGCCGGGTTGCGCGGGTCATCCTCGGGAATACCCGCCTCGACCTTACCCACAAGGTCAGCTCCCACGTCAGCCGCCTTGGTATAAATTCCGCCGCCAACCCTGCCGAAGAGGGCAACCAGCGAAGCGCCCATACTGAATCCCACAAGTAGCTGCGTTGCCTCCGTCACCTTTGCCATCAAGTCATTATAATGCAGGCCCGCATGGTGGATTAACAACAGGTACACCCCTGACAGGCCAATCAAGCCAATACTCACCACGCTAATCCCCATCACTGCCCCACCGGGGAATGCAACCCCGAGCGCCTCGTTAAAACTCTTTGACGCCGCCTGCGCCGTC
Source organism: Clostridia bacterium (assembly GCA_030619245.1). Classification (GTDB taxonomy): domain Bacteria; phylum UBA6262; class WVXT01; order WVXT01; family JAUXBS01; genus JAUXBS01. The sequence continues at coordinate 2,194 of JAUXBS010000104.1, forward strand.
CTGCCGTTGGAGCGTGTGGCTATCTGCATCCCGATATTCCCCGCGAGAACAGAACATGCCGCGCCTATCACAAAGGCAAATGCGGTCTTCTTTGCAATGAAGAAAAATATTACCGCGCCCAGCAGGACAACGAAGATGAATATGGACATGTACTCGCGCTTGAGGAACGCCATCGCGCCGTCATGAATCAGGTCCGATATCTCCTGAACCTTACTTGGCCCGACATTCTTCTTCAAAATTTTAAATACCAGATAAAGCACAAATAAAAGCCCAATAACACCGCAGCCCAGGGCAATCCAGATACCCGTAAGACTCACATTAAATTTTTCCAAAATTAAACACCTCTCTTTTCAGATATTTTTTCTGCAAGATTTTCCGGAGTCACTATCCCCGCAGATGCAACCAGTTTCATCCCCTCTTCAATAGTTAAATCAATGGAAACCGTATTTTCCTCAGGCACTATAAGGTAGTAACCGGAAGTGGGATTAGGCGTGGTTGAAACAAACAGTGAGAGCAGCTTCTTCTTTCCCTCAATAACATTAGTTACAAATGCAAGCGAATATATTCCCTTCCTGGGATATTCTATCATAACCACTCTTTGAAACGCGGTTTTTGAAACAGCTATTGTCTGAACAATCTGGCGTATTCCCTCATATATGTGGTTAAGAATGGGGGCTTTAAGCATGATGGATTCCGTAAACTTAAGGAAACGCTTGCCAATGAAGTTCCTTGCCATGACACCAATCATCCATATTATAACCACCAGGGCAATAATACTTATGATATAAGTAATCAGGGAAGGCATGTTCTGCAGAACAGGGATATTCTTCACAAAAGGAAGAAGGATACGTCCCATCATCTTGAACATAATCGCGCAAATATAGAAAGTAAGAACTACGGGAAGGATTACAGATAGCCCTGTTAAAAATTGATTCCTGACTGTTTTACGAAACATAATTATACCTTTCTTTGAAATACCTGATGATTATAGCAAATATTCTTACCAATTTAAACTAAAAATTAATTGCTCCAGATAAACCATATAACAGTTGAACTTGCAAGCACCGCAACGATAGTGTACGGCAGCCCTATCTTCACGAACTCAAAAAAGCCCACGGGATGTCCTTCCTTCTTCAACAGGCCGCAGGCAACTATATTTGCCGACGCTCCTATGGGTGTAATGTTGCCCCCGACGGAAGCGCCAATTACCAGGCCGAAGTAAAGCAGGTAAGGTTCAATACCCAGGCCCTGCGATACCGACTGCGCAACGGGGAGCATTGCCAGGGAAAACGGAATACTGTCAATAAAGGCAGAGAACAGCACTGAGAACCATACCATGAGAAGATAGGCGAATAACTTGTTGTTACCGACAATATTGCCGAACATCCCTGCAAGACTGTCAATAATGCCCACCTTGGTAAGCGAGCCAACCATCACGAATATCCCCGCCAGGAAAAAAAGGGTCTCCCAGTCAAATTCCCTGAATACCTGCTTTGCATCCCTTCTGTAAATCGCAAGGCTCAGGACGGCAAAAGCCAGGCATATCAAACCCGCGTCCGCTATGCCCGAAATAATGGAACTCAGCGCAAGGGCAATGACCATCAATAAAAGAATAATTGTCGGAATCCAGGTCTTTACTTGAACCGATGCCTTAAAATTCACTTCCCTGGTGTACTTCCTGAATAAAAAATAAAGAACAGCAAAGGACGCCGCGAACCCCGCCTGTACCGCAAAGAATATACCCAGCCTTCCCTTGAACCAGAAGAACTCATTGAAGTTAATCGGTATGAAACCGGCTACTAACATACTGAGCGGGTCTCCAACCAGCGTACCCGTACCCTGAAGGTTACTTGCCACCGCTATGCCTACCAGGAACGGTATGGGAGAAACTTCAAGTTTCTTTGCGATGGCAAAAGCAATAGGGGCAACGATAAGAACTGTTGCAACGTTTTCTCCGAACATGGAAATAATACCCGATATAAAGCATACCGAGAGTATCGCCCAACTCACGTTCTTTGATTTTGAAACCAGGATATCGGCAAGGTATGCAGGCACCTTTGAATAGTTGAACACCTGCGCCACTATCATTGCGCCGACAAATATAGCCAGCACGTTCCAGTTAATAAACGAGATAACGTCCCCAATATTGATTATACGGGACAGCACCAGCAGAAGCACGGCCGCCCAGCATATCTGAGCCCTTGAGTCCTTCCTGTAAATGAAAAAGAAGTAACTTACAACAAAAATTGCAAGCGTTAGAATTTTCATTACCGTTGCTTCTTTTCTTTTGCGGTTATTCCCATATCCTCAACGTGCCTGTTATAATTATTCATTGCGTCATCAATACCATTGCCGGTAAACTCCACCACGGCATCACAGGCGCAACTTATCATCTTAACAACACAACCCTTCTCATCGTCAGCAAAATCTCCCAGCACGTAATCAGCAGGGTCTTCAGTAAATTCAGTACCGGGAATTTTCCCGGGACCGCCAACCCCCATTCTCAGCCTGGAAAACTGATTTGACCCAAGGCAGGAAATCACTGACTTCAGGCCGTTATGGCCGCCGTGCGTTCCGCTCCTCCTGAAACGCAATAAACCCAAATCAAGCGTAAAATCATCGCATATTATCAGGAGGTCCTTTAAGTCAACCCTGTAATAATTAACCCAGGCTGCCACTACCCTGCCGCTGTCGTTCATGAATGTAGTGGGTTTGACAAAAAGCATCTCTGACTTCTTCTTGCCGTATTCAGAATTGAACTTCTTCTTATCCACCGGTATGTCAAGTTTACCGGACAACCCGTCAATTATCCTGAAACCAAGGTTGTGACGGTTATTTTTATAGTTTCTGCCCGGGTTCCCCAGACCAACGATTATTTTCAATTGCCCTCTTATTGGAAACAAAATATTGTATTTAATTTACTTCTTGTTCTCGGGCTTGCCTTTCTCATCGGGCTTGCCTTTCTCATCAGGTTTGCCTTTCTCCTCGGGCTTGCCTTTCTCATCGGGCTTGCCTTTTCCTTCTGCTTTCCCGGCTTCACCCTCTTCCTCCTCCTTGCCTTTTCCGATAATCTCGGGTTCTGCTCCTTCTCCCGCTTCCCCTTCCACTTCTTCTTCAGGAGGTTTCTCTTCAATCTTGGTAGGAGG
>JAUXBS010000017.1 GCA_030619245.1 Clostridia bacterium
AGCCATAAATATAGGCAAGTACGGCCTTGCGCTGATTGGCCTGGGTATATTCCCGATGCTGTTTGCCAGGAGTATCAGATGGAAAACTATAGGAAGGTGTGTTTTTGCGCTTGGGCTGGTGTTCTTCGGGCTGGAAACCATGGGGCTGGCCTTTAAACCTTTAAGGACCAATGAAGCTTTTCTTTCATATCTTACCGTTTTTTCGGGTGAAAACATTTGGAGTTTGATGGCCTGCATAGGGATGGGGTGTTTGTTGACTATAATATTCCAGTCAAGTTCCGCCATGATAGGTATTACCATAGGCATGGCTGCGGTGGGGATACTGGAGTTCCAGACTGCCGCGGGCCTGGTGTTCGGTGAGAACATCGGGACTACGATAAAGGCGCTGCTTGCCAGCGCGGGGGGTACAACTGCGGCCAAGCGCGCCGCGCGGGCGCATACCTGTTTCAATATTTCGGGTGTGCTTCTTATCCTGGTGTTCTTCAGGCCATACATTGCTTTTATTGATTGGATTGTTCCCGGAGCGGCGGACCTGGTACTTGAAAACGGCGCCAAGCCGTTTATAGGCGCGCACATTGCCGCTACTCATACGGTATTTAATATTTCTGTGACACTGATATTTCTGCCGTTCCTGCAGTACCTGGCGAGGTTCGTAACCTGGATTACGCCTGAGCCCAAGCATAAGGAAACAAGTAAACTGAAATTTATCGGTGATGTGAAGAACATGACCCCGGAACTTGCAATTGCCGAGGCGAAACAGGAAATGTTGAAAATGGCTCAGATAGTTGATAAAACACTGAATTTAACGAATGAATACATGATTGCTGAAAAATCAAATGAAAAAATCGCCGAAGAGGTATACAAGCATGAAAAAATAACCGATAATATACAGAAGGAAATAGCCTTATTCCTGCATAAAGTGATAGAAGTATCGTTATCACCCGAACAGACAACAACAGTAAATGCGCTGATGAGGGCCAGCGATGAGCTTGAAAGCGTGGCGGATTACTGTGAATCGCTCGTGAACTATAAGAAGAGGATGTTTGAAATTATTGATAAATATACTCCTGAAAGCACTAAAATGTTTTCAAAGTATCTCGGGGACGTGCATGAATTTTACAGGGAATCGGTAGCGGCTCTTAATAAAAAGAGTTTTGACCTGGGGAAACACCGTGACTGGTATGGTGAGCTTGGAAAAGAAGCGAATAAAATACGTGAAACTCATCTGAATCATATTAAGGAAGGAAAGTATGACCCTCTGAGCGGGTTGACCTTCAGCGATATAATGGTTGCGCTCCGCAGGATAAAGAACCATTCGCTTAATATTGCGGAAGCGTTAAGGGGAGAAATAGTATTACACTGATAAGGTAAGGGAATAGTAATATGGACTGGTTTAAAATGTCATATACCCTCTTCGGAGGGCTGGGCCTTTTCATTTATGGTATAACCCATTTTTCTGAAAGCCTGCAGTCAATGGGTAGTAATGTTATAAAGAAGGCTATAGGTTTTGTTACTGACAAGCCTATACTTGCGGTTCTTACCGGCCTTACAATTACGGCTGTTGTACAGTCAAGTTCCGTTACCACTGTCATGCTTGTGAGTTTCGTTAATGCCGGATTGATGTCGCTTACTCAGGCAATAGGCGCTATATTCGGCGCCAATATCGGTACAACTATCACGGGATGGATTATTGCGATTAACGTGGGTAAATACGGGCTTTTATTGATAGCTCTTGGCGTGTTTCCGATGATTTTCGCGGTGAATAGTAAATGGAAGGCTATAGGAAAGGGCGTTTTCTCGCTGGGCCTTATATTTTTCGGGCTTGAATTGATGGCTATGGCTTTTAAGCCCTTGAGAACCAACGACTCCTTTTTGACTTACCTCACGATGTTTTCTGCGGACAACCTGCCCAGCCTTCTTGCCTGTATTGCAGTCGGGTGCGGCCTGACCATGATAGTCCAGTCAAGTTCCGCGATGCTTGGTATAACCATAGCGATGGCGGTTTCAGGGGTGATAAGTTTCCAGACAGCTGTTGCGCTGGTCCTCGGGGAGAATATAGGGACCACTATTACAGCGCTGCTTGCAAGTATGAATGCGAATACCGCGGGAAAGCGCGCCGCGCGCGCCCATGCCTGCTTCAATGTTTTCGGAGTAGTTGTGATGGTATTATTATTCCGTTGGTATATTCCGTTTATTGAGTGGTTGATAGGGGGAGCGGCGGACCGGATCCTTCAGGATGGCAGCAAACCTAACATAGCGGCGCATATAGCCGCAAGCCATTCTATATTTAATATAACTGCTACTTTGGTTTTCCTGCCGTTTGTGAAACATCTTGCAAGATTTGTAACGTGGATTACTCCCGAACCCGAGGGAGAGGAAATAAGCACGTTGAAGTTCGTTGGTGGAGTGGAAACCATGGCTCCGGAAATTGCAATTACCGAGGCAAAACAGGAAATGATGAAGATGTCCCGGATAGTTGACAAGACATTAAAACTGACAAGCGAATATATAATTATGGATAAGGCTAATGAAAAGATTGCAGGTGAGGTATACAAGCATGAGAAGATAACCGATAACATCCAGAAAGAAATTACACTCTTCCTGCACAAGGTGATTGAGGTATCACTCTCGCCTGAACAGACTACCAGGGTGAATTCAATAATAAGAACAAGCGACGAACTTGAAAGTATTGCTGATTATTGTGAATCACTCATTAATTACCGTAAACGATTATTTGAAATCATTGACAAATTCACCCCGGAGAGTATAATGATATTATCCGAGTACCTGAAGGAAGTTCATGGTTTCTATACAAAATCTATGAATGCATTGGATTCTAAGGATTTTAGTCTTAAAAAATATCGTGATGAATACGGCAAGTTGGGTGAAAAAGCGGATAAGATACGTGAAATCCACCTGGGCCAGATTAATAAAGGGAAGTATGATCCTCTGAGCGGGTTGACCTTCAGCGATATAATGGTTGCGCTCCGCAGGATAAAGAACCATTCACTTAATATTGCCGAGTCATTATCCGGGGGCAAGGCAGCAAATTAAGAGATAGGATGAGATATGAAAATTAATGCGCAGGCAGAAGAACTTAACGGGAGAATAAAAAAACTTAACAGGTCAGTTGCCGAACTGCTTTCGGAAAAGGGCCGGGCAATATACTTTCCTAAAAAAGGCATCCTTTCACAGTCGGCCGATGCAAAGGGCAAAGAGATAAACGCAACCATAGGCATGGCGCTTGAAGAGGACGGCAGTTCAATGTGCCTGAAGAATTTATCCGGCAGGATAAACATTAATAAGGATAAGGTATTTCCCTATGCTCCAAGCTACGGCAGGCCTGGCCTGAGGGCTGCCTGGAAGAAAAAGATTATTGAGAAGAATTCTTTACTGAAGGAAGCAGTAATCAGCCTGCCTGTAGTTACCGGCGCTCTGACACACGGGCTTAACATTTGCGGTTACCTTTTCGGGAATCCCGGGGATAAGATAATAATGCCTGACCTTTTCTGGGGCAATTACCGGCTCATTTTCTGTAATGCCAATGAGCTGGAATTAAACCTGTTTAAAACCTTTGATGATAATGGAGGGTTTAATGTTAACGGATTAAAAGAAAAATTAGCTGAAGGCCCTGAAGGGAAGAAAATAGTGCTTTTAAACTTTCCGAATAATCCGACAGGATATACGCCCACCGTTGATGAGGTTAAGATGATAAGGGAAGCGTTATTAAAATCCGCGGAGGAAGGCAATAAAATAGTAGTAATAATAGACGATGCCTATTTCGGGCTGGTATATGAGGAAGGGATATACGCCCGGTCAATATTTACAGAGCTTTTTAACCTGCACTCAAATATACTGGCGGTAAAGGTGGATGGCCCCACCAAGGAGGACTATATATGGGGTTTCCGCGTGGGATTCATTACTTACGGGATAAAGGACGGCAATGAAGAACTTTGTAAAATACTTGAGGACAAGACGGCGGGAGCCGTAAGGGCGACAATCTCAAATGCGTCAAACCTTTCGCAGTCGCTTCTCCTGGCTGCTTTTGAAGATGACGAATACGATTCGGAAAAAGCGTCAAAGCATGAAATCCTCAGGAGCCGTTATATTCATGTGAAAAAAATACTAAAAGAGAAGGAAGACTACAAAAACCATTTTGAACCGCTTCCGTTCAATTCCGGATACTTCATGTGTATAAAATTGAAGAAGGCAGGCCCTGAGGAAGTCAGGCAGGTGCTTTTAAAGAAGTACTCAACAGGGGTTATAGCAATAAACGGGATTATAAGGGTCGCGTTCTCAGCGACTCCTGATGATAAACTGGATAAGTTATTTGATAATATATATCAAGCTGCTAAGTCCCTTGCTCCATAAAAAAGTAACCCATTTACTCGCCCGGGGGCCTGACCCGTTTCTCTACTAAAATTGAAGACTGACTTCCTAATACTAAAATGTAAAGGCCTGACCCTTTTTTGTATCGTGTTAAGTCTACGATCCTGAGCGAAGTCGAATGGAACCTGACCCCTATGAAGACAAAAAGAAAAGAAACAGGGCTGAACAATAATCAGCTTGAAAGGTATGGCAGGCAGATAATCCTCCCGGAACTGGGTGAAAAGGGGCAGGTTAAACTCCTGCAGTCAAGTGTGCTTATCGTCGGTTGTGGAGGGCTTGGCTCGGCCAATGCTTTTTACCTGGCGGGAGCGGGGATTGGCAGGCTCGGGCTTGTTGACGGGGACCGGGTTGAGCTTAACAACCTTCACAGGCAGATAATATTTTCAGTAAAGGATATAGGAAAGAAGAAGCCGGAATCAGCAAAAAAGAAACTGGAATTATTAAACACTGAAATAAAAGTTAAAGCCTATCCTGTGAGCGTTTCCCCGGGAAACATCAGGAAGATAATAAAGGATTATGATTTCATAATTGACTGTACGGATAACTTTCCTTCGCATTATCTTATTAACGATGCCTGTGTTCTTTATAAAAAACCATTCTCACACGCGGGGGTGCTTGGTTTCCAGGGGCAGTCAATGACCGTAATCCCGGGGAAGAGCCCCTGTTACCGCTGTGTTTTTCCGGATACCCCCGACCCCGCAAAAGCCGGCACATGCCTTGACTCAGGTATACTCGGCACTGTTCCCGGGCTGTTTGGAGCCCTGCAGGCAACTGAGGCGATTAAATATATCATTGGGAAGGGAGAGCTCCTTACAGGCAGATTGTTCATTCTTGATGCGCTTAAAATGAAATCAAGGAGGATTGACCTGAGAAGGGACAGTAAGTGCCCCGTATGCGGCAAAAAAGCGGTTATTAAAAAGAAAGAGAATAAGAATTCCCTCTATCCGGGGGAGAGGGGGATGAAAGTTAATATGGACAGTAATAATAAAATAAAATTAAAGGATATAGATATTTACTTCTTCTCGGGAACAGGGAATACGCTTCTGGTTGTAAGAAAGATGAAAGAAGTATTTGTAAAGAATAACATAAACGTAAACCTGTACAGGATTGAAAAATCAAAACCGCAGGAGATTAATACAGGGCATACAATCGGGCTGGCATTCCCCGTTGCCTGCCAGTCAACGTATCCATTTGTCTGGGATTTTATAAGAAACCTGCCCGGGGCAAAAGGCACAGAGGTGTTCATGGTGGATACGATGCTCGCTTATTCCGGAGCCATTGTAGGGCCGGTGAAGAGCGTCCTGAGGAAAAAGGGTTATTCGCCGATAGGGGCAAGAGAAATACTAATGCCTTCAAACATCGTCTTTAAAAAGCCGGACGAACAAAGGAAACTGAAAAAAATAAGCAGGGGGCTGAAAAAGGCGGAGAAGTATGCCGGTGATATAATTAATGGAAAATCAAGATGGGGGAGGGTGCCGGTATTCCCGGACCTTTTCTATTTAATGACCTCCACTAAAAGCAGCTGGAGGTTTTACGGCAAAATAACAACTTTCCTGGTGGACAGGGAAAAATGCAATAAGTGCGGGATATGCGTAAAACTCTGCCCCAGGGGTAATATCAGGATGGAGGAGTACCCTGTTTATTCAAATATGTGCCAGGTCTGTGTCAGGTGTTTTTCCCTGTGCCCGGAAGAAGCAATAGATATTAAAGGAGGGGGTATGTTCAAAAGGTACCGCGCCGTGGAAAGCAGGGAAATCCTGGATTCCGGGAATGTGGAAGCGAAATGAAGAAAAAAATACTCGTCGCGATGAGCGGAGGGGTGGATTCATCCGTTGCCGCTTTACTGTTAAAGAAACAGGGTTATGATGTCACAGGCGTGAGCCTGAAGTTGTTTGAACACTCCAAATGCTGCGGCGCCAGGGGAATTGAAGACGCCAGGGGCGTTGCAAACAAGATTGGAATCCCGTTTTATGCTTTGAACTGCAGGAAAGAATTCAACGATAAAATCATCAATTACTTCCGCAGGTCCTATGAGGCTGGTATAACGCCCAATCCATGCGTCCTCTGCAACAGTATAATCAAGTTCGGCTGGCTTTTAAAAAAAGCGGGAGAACTTGGGATAAGCTACATTGCCACGGGGCATTATGCGCGTATTGAGAGAAAGAACGGCAGGTGGCTTTTGAAGAAAGGTAAGGATGCCGGCAAGGAACAATCTTACTTCCTTTACCCGCTTACTCAGGGACAGTTAAGAGTTTCCGTCTTCCCTTTAGGTGATTACACCAAATCCCGGGTAAGAAGCATTGCCAGGGAGAACAAACTAAAAGTGCATGCCAAGCCCGGAAGCCAGGAAATCTGTTTCATACCTGATAATGATTACAGGAAATTCCTTTCCGGGAAAGGTTACAGGGGCAGGCCCGGGCCCATAGTTGACCTTAAAGGAAATGTGCTTGGAGAACACCGGGGTATAGCTTTCTATACTATCGGGCAGAGGAGCGGGCTTGGGATTTCTCATAAAACGCCTTTGTACGTTATTTCGATTAACGGTAAAAAGAATACCGTTGTAGTGGGCGGGGCTGAAGATACTTATTCAAAAGAGTTTGTTACAGCAAATGTTAACTGGCTCATTAAACCCATTGATAAAATCAGAGTCAGGGCAAAGATAAGGTACAGGCATGAACCGGGTGCGGCTGTTGTGCGCAGGCTGAAGAACAACAGGGTCAGGGTAAGGTTCTTAAAGCCACAGAGGTCAATTACCCCGGGGCAGTCGGTTGTTTTCTATAAAAGGAACGTGGTTGTAGGCGGAGGGATTATAACAGGTGGACTTGACTGAAAAAACAAACATCACCAGGATAAACCGTGAGGGCGGCAGGAGAGAAGAGGACCTGATTATCAGGGAACTGCCCTTAACGGTTATGATAAACGGCAGGGAGCTCGTTACCCTCTTATGCAGTCCCGGGGAACTCCGGGACCTTGCCTGCGGCTTCCTGTTTTTTGAAGGGGTCATTAAAGACAAAAAGGACATAAAAGATATCAGTATCGGAAAGAATAATAATTATATTAATATTGAATTACGTAAAGGTATTGATATGCCTCAGGATATCTTCAGCAGGAGGATAATTTCATCAGGCTGCGGAAAGAGTTCCTTATTTTACGATTCACAGGATATTAAGGACTGTAAGCAGATAGACTCAAATATGCGGGTGAAGAAGGATGATATTACGGTTTTAATGAAAGAACTGGACAAAAAATCAAAACTGTTTAAGGATACCGGGGGAACGCATTCTGCGGCGCTTGCCTCATCGGGCAGTATTGAAGTATTCGCGGAGGATATAGGCAGGCATAATGCCCTGGATAAGGTTTTCGGGAAGTGCCTGCTCAATGATATTAATACGGAGGATAAAGTTATTTTAACAACAGGCCGGATTTCCTCTGAAATAGTCATCAAGGTCATGAAACGGGGAATACCGGTGTTAATCTCGCGTTCGGCGCCAACGGATATGGCGGTAAAACTGGCAGGGGAGTCAGGAATAACCCTGGTTGGCTTTGCCAGGGGTACAAGGATGAATATCTATGCAAATATAGGAAGGATAATTTAATTCATGAAAAACACAAGGGGGATGGTATTAATTGTAGTTATCAATTTACTGGTATGCGCCGCGGGGAATTCGCTGTCAGGGGAACTGGCTGAGGTTGTAGTCACAGGGAGCAGGGTACCTGTCGGTTTCTCAAGCACGACACGCGATGTAACTGTAATTGTAAAGGAAGATATTGAAAAGTCACAGTTGAGTTCAGTGCCGGAACTTTTAAGTTTTATTGCCGGGCTGGATGTCCAGAACAGGGGAAACTTTGGAGTGCAGTCGGATATTACGGTACGGGGTTCAACGTTCCAGCAGGTGCTTGTCCTTATTGACGGCGTAAGGGTGAATGATTCACAAACCGCGCACCATAATATGGATATCCCCCTGGATGTTGGAGATATTCAGCGTATTGAGATTCTTCACGGCCATAGTTCGGCTGTTTACGGCGCTGATGCGTTTGGCGGGGTGATTAATATTATTACAAAGGATTCGGATAAGAAGGAAGCGGATATGAATATCGGGTGGGGCCAGCGCGGTTCTCTGGACGGCTCATTACATTTCAGTAATAAATGGGATAAGTTCGGACAGAGGTTTTCCTGTTCCAGGAGGAAATCAAATGGATTCCGGTACGGGACTGAATACGATATCATGAATATCTCAGGGATATCCACTCTTGAACTGGATGAAATGAAATTCAGGTTATCTCTGGGGCTTGTGGACAAGAGGTTCGGCGCTTATGATTTTTACACGCCCGGTTTGAACTATCCGTCAAGGGAAACCACGAGAACAAGGTTCATTAATCTTCAAATGACAGGAAAGGTAAACAATATTTTAATTAAACCAAAGGTTTACTGGAGAAGGCATTATGACAATTATATCCTGGACAGGAATAACCCTGATTCTTATAACGCTGAACATGTTACTTATCAATATGGAGGTGAACTGTCTGCCCAGTTTGACAGTATAGCTGCCGGTTTTGATGTTTCAGGAACGGCGATAAACAGCCTGAAACTCGGAGGCCATAACCGCTCGCGTTATGCGGTATTTACCGAGTATTCAAAAACCATTGCTGCAAAGTATGATTTTAATACCGGCCTGAGGTTTGACCATTACTCCGGCTGGGGCTGGAATATCAGCCCCTCCATAGGTTTCGGGTGGTGTTTAGACAAAAACTTGAAATTACGTTTTTCAAGCGGGAAAGCTTTCAGGGTGCCTTCATACATAGAACTCTATAATCCCAGTCCCATGAACACAGGCAATCCCGCGCTTAGTCCTGAGGAGGCAATATCATTTGAAGCCGGATTGGACTATGATGCAGGAACGGATTTACTGTTCAAGCTCAGTGTTTTTGACAGGATTGAATATAACCTTATTGACTGGGTTGGCCTCACTTCAGAAGGCCCCTGGGTTGCCCGGAACATCGGGGAAATTAACAGGTATGGCATTGAATCCTCAATACGAAAGAAGTGGAAAGCCCTGACTGCCTCGGTGAAATACTCCTGGAACGGTTCGTCAACACAACTGAGTCATTTTTCCAAGTACTCGTTAAGATATCCACAGCACCAACTGTGCATAACTCTGTCATCAGTTATCTTCCGGGACATTACCGGCACCTGCCGTACAGTCTACAAGCAGAGATTAGAAGAGAAAGGATACCTGCTCGTTCACTTGCTCCTGGCCAGGGAAGTAAATAATATAGAGTTCTTTATTAAGGCGGATAATATACTTGATACCGAATATGAGGAAGTTACAGGCGTTCCCTGTCCGGGCAGATGGTTAATGGCCGGAATGAAGCTGAAAGTAGGAAGTTTTTCTAATTAGCGGCTTCAGGCAGTTCCTGCATTTCAAAGGATTACGATAGATGGCCTGATGCGCATTTCCGGAATAATTCTTCTATATAATCATTATTGAGCAGAATACCGGTTAATATTGGGTGAATCACCGCATTTGTGAATATATCGTCTATAAACCAACTGTTATTAAGCACTCATTTTGGAAAATATGAAAAAAATGAAATTATTTAGTTGACATTTCCTTATTTATGATTATAATATAAGTAAGTACTTTATGTTGTTGAAGTAAAGTAAGAAAGGATGGAGAAGTAGTATGAAAGGAAAAGTAAAGTGGTTTAATGATTCCAAAGGTTATGGATTCATTGAGAAGGAAGATGGTTCAGGTGATGTATTCGTGCATTTTCAGGAGATTCAAGGTGATGGTTTTAAATCTCTGCCCGAAGGGCAAGAGGTTGAATTTGAAGTTGTTGATTCTGATAAGGGCCCGAAGGCAACTAATGTAGTTAAAATATAGACATAATTATATGGTTGTTGTAATAAGACCCTGCCTTTTTAAGGCAGGGTCTTTTTTTAGGTGCGCCCATGACGCATAATCTCCTTGCCAAAACAAGGATTCTATAGTATAATTCCTTTATAGTAAGCAAGGAGGACATTTCATTGAATAAAAAAATACTTCTCTTCTCATTTCTTCTTCTCTTTTTTTCCATTGGAGCATTTAGTCCTTTCGGGTGTAATACTACAAAGATAAAGGGAACAGTATATATTGAAGAACCTCTGGGTGGGGCAGGAGGTTTATATAATGTTAAATTGCCCGGAATAACCGTTACAGCAAATCCCGGGGGACATACTGCGATTGCGGATGATAACGGGTTATATTTATTTGAAAATTTACCTGAAGGGGATTATACTTTAATCGCTTCAACTTATGGTGCTACTGGATATGCAGAAGCAACGGTTGGAAGCAATTTTAGTTTTAGCTGTGATGATATTGATGATGTTGACATAGTAATTATGCCAGAAAATTCAATAGAGAAACCTAATATATACCTCTATCCTGAAACTACTCAAGTGATTAATGTAGAATTAGATGTTCCTGTCCATGGTGAAATAATCATTTCAGACCCTCCATATAATGATGGGTGGAACGTAACTGTAACTCCCGAGGGCTTAATAGATAACAGCTATGGGTATCTTTTTTATGAGGCAAAGTTATATTTTAGCATAGATTTC
>JAUXBS010000131.1 GCA_030619245.1 Clostridia bacterium
AGGCAGGATTGATAATAATTATGTTCTGAGCGTGGAAGTTGTTGATATTATATCGGGCAATGTGGTATACTCCGGCAGTGGCGAGTGCGCTTCTGTTGATGATATTGAAAGTATGGTGAAGGAACTTGCAGGAAGGGTTGTAAGTAAGCTGGAGAAGTAAGTAACAAGGGGACGTAGCTCAGTTGGGAGAGCGGTACGTTCGCAACGTATAGGCCGCGGGTTCGAGTCCCGCCGTCTCCATTGAGACAGGATGAAGGAAGAAAGGAAAGGGGGAATGATGTGAACATGGATAAGATACCTGTAACTATTGATAAGGCTCATATTGTTACAATAGGAGAAAGGCTTTACACGCAGAGCGTGGAGTTGTTAAGAGAGTTGATAAACAACGCCTATGATGCGGACGCGTCCGAGGTCAAGGTCATTATAACAGACAGTGAAATCACTGTTGAAGACAATGGCGCGGGGATGGACGTTAAAGGGCTCAAGCAGTATTTCAATATCGGTTCGCCTTTCAAGAAAGAAAACCCAAAGAGCCCCAGATACAATAGGACAAGGATAGGGGAGTTTGGCATTGGCAAGTTCTCGGTGCTTTCCGCCTGCGAGCACTTTGAGGTGTTTACGAAGAAGGGGGATTTTACGGGAAAGGTTGTTTTTGACAGGAAGGAATGGGATGCGAAAGCAGATGAATGGCAGCTGCCGTTGAGTGTTGAAAAGACTGATGAGAGCGTCCCTGAAGGCTCAAAGATTGTCCTGCGCGGGCTTAAGAAGAAGTTCAATATAGAATCCGTTGAGGGGCGTCTTATAGAGACCCTGCCCCTGAAAGCTCCTGATTTCAATGTTTACCTTAACGGTAAAAAGCTGGTGCCGCGCCATATAGCAGGAAGGAAACTGCCTTTTCTTGAAGGGACTGAATACGGCATAATCCATGGTGAAATAGTGATAATGCCGGTTTCAAGGGCGTCGTTTGAGGACGCGGGCGTGCTGGTAAGGGTCAAGCAGGTATCCGTCAGGAGGCTTTCCTTCGGGATTGAGTCAAATCTTCTGCCGAGGATTACGGGGGAGGTTAATGCGGATTTTCTGAAACTGACGAGTGACAGGAATGATTTTTTGAGGGATTCAAAAGAGTTTGAAGCGTTTAGTGATGTTATGGCAAGGATTATTATGCAGGCAAGAGATGAAGTCTTGAGGCAGACTGACGAAAAGGAAAACTCGAGGGTAAAAAGGGCATTAAAAGAGGTTACCAGGAAGATTGAATCCGCGCTTAAGCTGAATAAGGAATGGTGCCCTCCGGGGCTTTTGCCTGTCGGCGAAGGGCCGGGTGACAGCGCCGCGAGCATGGATTCCGGGAGAGATGTAAATGAAGGAACGGATAAGAAGGAAGAAAAGAAAAAAGCCAGGAAGAAACGCGTTAAACGGCCGCATCTTAAACGCCTCACCCCGAGCGCTCTGATAAAGAAGATGAGGATAGGAGGGATGAACCTGTCCCTTGTCCTGGATCATTTAGGCCCTGATGGGCCGGAGTCTTTCTTAGAAGGGGATGTTATATATATTAACCGTGACCACCCGTTATACAAGAGGGAAATCAGGAATAGTGAAAGGCATATAATGAATGTTGCGCGTCTGATATGCCAGGAGGTTTCCCTGATGAGTAAGCCAAGAGACGCCCGGCAGGCATATGAAAGACAGTCAAGGCTGTTAAAGGATGCTTTTATTATTAGAGAGTAAAGGACGATATTATGGCTTATCAGGCATTGGCAAGGACGTACAGGCCGCAGGCTTTCGGAGAGGTTATCGGCCAGGACCATGTTACCAGGACCCTTAAGAACGCCATTGAGAGCGGCAAGGTAGCGCAGGCCTACCTGTTCTCGGGGCCCAGGGGAGTGGGCAAGACTACCACCGCAAGGATACTTGCAAAGGCGCTTAACTGCGAGAAGGGCCCCACGGCCAACCCGTGCAACAAGTGCAATAGCTGTGTGGAGATTACCGGTAACAGTTCGCTTGACGTGCAGGAGATAGACGGCGCGTCCAACAGGGGTATTGACGATATAAGGGCGTTGCGGGAGAACGTTAAGTTCATGCCTGCGTCAGCAAGGCACAAGGTTTATATTATTGACGAAGTGCACCAGATTACCAAAGACGCGTTTAACGCCCTGTTGAAGACCCTTGAGGAGCCGCCTGAACACGTGGTATTCATTATGGCTACGACCGAGCCGGAGAAGATGCTCGCAACGATACTCTCCAGGTGCCAGAGGTTCTCGTTCAAGCTCGTTACCCACAGGGATATATACGAACACCTTAAGAGAATAGCGTTACAGGAGAAGGTGAAGTTGACGGATGACGCGTTCAACCTTATTGCGGCATGCGGGCAGGGCAGTATACGCGACGCTATGAGCATTCTTGACCAGGTGGTTTCTTTTGCGGGCAAGAAGGAAGTAAAGAAAGAGGATGTGGTTTACATCCTGGGTATTATACCCGAAGAGGAATTGGCCGGGTTCTCTGACCTGGTCAGCGCCAATAAGATTAAGGAGGCGCTGAAGTCAATTGACGGTATGGTTGAGAAGGGTTATGATGTACACCAGTTCGTGAGCGACCTGAGGAATCATTTCAGGAACATGCTGGTGGTGAAGGCGGTCGGAAATGACCCCGAACTTCTTGCAATGTCAGAGGACAGCAGGAAAGCCCTTGCGGAGAGGGCGGGGAAGTTCAGGAGCGATAATCTGCTCAGGATAATAGACGAGTTAAGCAGGATGCATGAGAAAATGAAGTGGAGCGAGCAGCCAAGGGCAATACTTGAAGTTGGTGTTTTCAGGCTGTGCCAGCCCTGGGTTTCCATAGAGGAGATAATAGAGAAGATAGCCGGGCTTGAAGGTAATCCCGGGACGGCGGCGGAAGATGATGATGAAGAAGATGATGATGACAGTAACCCGGGGCAGGTTCATGAGAGCGGGGTAAAGGCAGGGCAGGAGCCGGCTAAGCCGGCAGGGCCTGATAAATCCGCCGAACAGGACAAACCGGCTGAGCCTGTTGAGCCTGTTCAAAAACAGGAACCGGTTGAGCCTGTTCAAAAACAGGAACAGGCTGCGCCTGCCGGTGGGGAGCCGGCCGCCGAAAAGAAAGTTGAGAAAAAGGAGCCCGGGGATATCCAGAGCGAGGGGTACAAGGGTAATAATAAGTGGGAAAAGTTTCTTGATACAGTCAGGGTAAAGAGCCCTATGATATACAACAGCCTGAAGAAGGGTTATTTTAACAGGATTGAGGATGATTATCTTTATATAACGTTTCATAACAAGAACAAGTTCAACAAGGGGGCGGTTGAAAGGAAGAAGGAAATCCTGAAGGAAATGGTGAAGGAGGCTTTCGGGAAGTACCTTGGAATCAGACTGGACCTGACTGATAATGTCCCTGAAAGGGGTGTTGAAACCATACCTGATCCCGAGGAGTTTGAAGAAGAGGATGACCTTATGACGGATGACCTGTACAAGGATATAAAGAAAACAGACCCGGTTGTGAGCAAGGTTCTTCATGTATTCAGGGGGAGTAAAATAATAAAGGTCAGGAAGAAGAAACAAAAGGATTAAGGTGTTTCTATGGTTTATTCCAGGGCGCTGGAAAAGCTTATATCGGCATTGAACAAACTCCCGGGGATAGGCCCGAAGTCGGCGCAGAGACTGGCGTTTCATATACTCAAAAGTTCAGGGGAAGAAGCGGGTGAACTGTCGGATTCAATAGTTAAGGCAAAACAACAACTCAGGAACTGTTCGATATGCGGCAATATCACCGAGAAGGACCCCTGTGAGTACTGCCGGTCCGATAACCGGGACAGGGAACTGATATGCGTTGTTGAAGAGCCTCAGGATATATTTGTTATTGAGAAGACAAGAGGGTTCAGGGGTGTGTACCACGTGCTCATGGGGGCGCTGTCGCCGCTTGACGGTATAGGGCCCGACGACCTTAAGATAAAGGGGCTGCTTGAGAGGATTAAGAAGGGCAGCATAAAAGAGATAATCGTTGCCACCAATCCCAACGTGGAGGGTGAGGCGACTGCGTTGTACCTGGCAAAGATAATACATCCCCTGGGAGTTAAGGTGACCAGGCTTGCCCACGGCATTCCCATGGGGGGGGATCTGGAGTACGCCGATGAGGTTACTCTTGCAATGGCGCTGGAAGGAAGGACGGAGATATTATGAGTATTTTTACGCTTAAAAGGTATACGTCTGCAAAGTTGCTTATTTTGTTTGTCAGCTGTTTTTATGGTTACTCTTACGGTGGGGAGGAAACTTTGCCGTTCGGGGAAATTGTTATTACCGGGGAGGCGGTTCAGAGCGCTTCTGTTATTGAGATAAGCGGGGAGGACATAGAGATAAGGGGCGCAAGGACTGTTGACGAGGCGCTTGATTTTATACAGGGCGTGCGTGTTTCCGCGGGGAAAAAGAATGAACCGGAGATATTGCTCAGGGGATTTGAGCAGGATAAGATACTGGTGCTGGTGGATGGAGTGCCTGTAAGCTCGCCGTATTACGGTTATCTTGACCTGAGCCATATATCGGTG
>JAUXBS010000273.1 GCA_030619245.1 Clostridia bacterium
ACCATTTCCTGGAAAGCAACTTCGTCCTTGGTTCCCTTCTTCAGGAATCCGCCCACCCCGATGTAGAGCCCTTCCGTGTTTTCACGGACGACTACGAAGTCTATGTCCTCGGGCCCCTTGTCCTTTATGGGGGTAGGAACTCCCGGGTAAAGAATAACAGGCCTTAAATTGATGTACTGGTCCAGCTCAAACCTTAACTTCAACAACAACCCCTTTTCAAGGATACCTGTCTTTACGTCAGGATGGCCTATCGAACCGAGGTATATCGTATCAAGCTTCCTCATCTCCTCAATTGCCGAATCAGGAATAATTTCGCCTGTTTTCAGGTACCTGTCCCCTCCGAAGTCATAATCAACGGTTTCGTATCCGAAACCCGCCTTTTTTGATACGGCATCAAGTACTTTCATTCCCTCCCTGATGATTTCAGGGCCGATCCCGTCGCCGGGAAGAACTCCGATCTTGTAGGTCTTAGCCATTTGGTGTACTGCTCCTTTCTAAATTAAAATAATTCCAGCACGATAAAATAAAACATAAGATGAATTTTACCGATTGTTAAAATTAATTCTTTCATGGATTATTTCTTCAGGGTCCTCTTCACCTGTTTCATAAGGCCTCCGGCGGATATTATGTCCCGGATAAAAGGCGGGAATGGTTTTATATCAAACTTCTTCCTGCTGGTCATGTCTTCAATAGTCCCCCTGTTAAGGTCTATATTCAACGTGTCGCCGTCCTTTATCTTTTTCGGGGCATCGCCGCTCTCAACGATTGACAACCCTATATTTATTGCATTGCGGTAGAATATCCTCGCAAAAGATTCCGCAATGACGCATTTAATTCCCGCCGCCTTGATGGATATCGGCGCGTGTTCCCTTGAAGAACCGCAACCGAAATTCTTGCCGGCAACGATGATATCCCCGGGTTTCACCTTTTTAATGAAACTACCGTCTATCCCCGTCATACAGTAAGACGCCAGTTCCTTCTCATCCGTCGTATCAAGATACTTGGCGGGAATGATTTCATCCGTGTTTACATCCCTGCCGTATTTATGGACTTTGCCTTTTATTTTCATTGCTTTTTTATTTTACCCTTGCCCGTTTTGCTGAAAGAACCATTTTAAGAGCATCTTTTAAATTCTCTTTTACCTCCCTCAATGTCCTTCCCTGCGTGTTAACACCGGAAATCTCTTCAACATAACCAATATACCATTCACCCTTCTTTTCATAGACTGCCGTTAATTGACTTCTCATGTTTTCCTATTTCCAGTATACGTTATAAGCTAACATCATTTTTCCATCGTTGTTCATGGTTAGTGTCCATCTATTCCTTTCAGCAATTTCTTTTAAGAGCCTTTTCTTTTTATATGTGGAAGGAAGAATAATGAGCCCACCTAATAATGAAATTCCTCCTAACGATATCACATAGGTGCTACCCGCAACATCATAGCCTGATATGCCTTTATAAATAATTGGAAAAACAAAAAAAAGACTCCCCAGTCCGACAAATATCCATGCCCCCAAAAAGGAACTGTTGTTAGACCTCGTTGCTTCCCGCCACTCATTATAATTTGTTCTTATAGGGCTATATAATTCTGTTCCAGGTGCTTTTTTTGGCACTTCTGATTTTACTTCTTTTGTTTTCTTACCAGATAATATTCCTGCAATTATTCTGCTCTTTTTTTCTAATCCTTCCTGCCCCTCACAACTCTTCCTTACTGAATTCTCAATCTCGCCAGTTTCAATATCAACAACCCGTATGTTTATATAATACTTGTCTAATTTTATTACGGAGCCAACAACCATTTTTCGCACATTTAATATTTTACCTACCCTTACCGCACATTCTTGTGAAGTACAACCTGATAATTGAAATTTCTGTTCTGCTAATATCTGTTCCATTCCGGCTCGTTCTATTACACTATATTTACCCATGTCCATGAAATCATTCCTTAAAAATTCTCCTACAGCATTAGCTACGACGGCTGAAACTCCCTCAGCATTTAAATTCATTACTGCTATCTTGGGCTTTTCTTCTCCCATGGCATAAG
>JAUXBS010000039.1 GCA_030619245.1 Clostridia bacterium
GATCCTCGCCCCATACTTTTCTTTAAGCCTTTCGCAAACCTTTTTAATGTAGCTTTCAATCCCGTTATCCCCTCTTTCCCTGAGAACAACGCCTACCGTAAAAGATTCACTGCTTTTTTTTGTTGCTTCTTCCGGATTTAAGGCATACGCCAGGTCCGCCGTAACTACGGCCTTTGAGTTATCAAGCCCGCAATCCTTCAATATCCGCGCGGATTCAACATCCCTTACAGTAATCAAATCAACCTTGCTTAGAATTGATTTTGCCATTATCCTGTTAATCTTTCTCATTATGGGGCCCACTCCCTGTCCCAGGAGGAAAACCTTTTTTCCGAACAATCCCGCAAGCCTGATAAGGCCGAGATAATACAGGATACTCCTGGCGCTGGTAATGTCCTGGAGCAGCCCACCGCCGCCAAAAACCATCAAATCCGTATTTTTTACGGCTGCTGCCACTGACAGGGGATTCCACCTGTTCACTGCCTCTACTCCATGGCTGGACTTTGTTTTTTCAGGGCTGGCTGACAGCACGGTGATTTTTATATTCCCGTCCATACTTCTAAGCCCGCTGATTAATGACAGCAGGATTAATTCATCACCGGCATTATCAAAACCATAATATCCCGCAAGTACTATATTTTTTACCATTTTATTAATTTCCTTAATGAAATCAAAACCAGGCCAAACAATATTCCTATCCAGAGCCCGTTTACCGTCCTTATTACTGAAACCATAAGCGGAGTATGAATATGACAGAATGAATTAATTATTGAAACCTGTCCCACCATGCCTATTATTATGAACGGTTTATAGTTGCTTGTAAGAGACATGTAGCCCTTACCCCTCAAGTGCTCTACCCACAGGTATATTCCCACCAACATGAATGGATGCCCTATAAGGAACTCCTTAAACCTCGGCCTGATGTACAGCGCCCTTTCAAGTAATTCCCTGATATTATACTCAAAACCGCCTGTCATACCTGAAGAATAATTACCGCTTCTTACAAGGACCACCAGGAAAATAATGATTGCCGCCAGGACCGCCATCGCTTCACCTACCCTGATGTTCCTTGAAAGAAATTTCCCGAAGTGTTTTCCCGGGGGATAAACCACAAATGCTCCTATAACAACAGGCAGCAACAGCGCGGCTTTTATACCCCTGAACTGGCTGAGTTTCATCATGAAATCCCACCTGCTCACAAGCCCGGTAATAAACAATGCCGCTATAACTGAAAAAAGCGTCACCAGAAAAAACATTCTTAAAACAACCGCCAACTCCGATATGTCCTTCTCAACGAATATATTCAGGTTAAAATCAGAGTTCTCATCAAATACCCGCTTCACTGCAAACACGGGGAACAGTACTGCTGTAATTAATGCAATTAATTGCAGGAATACCAGGTTATTGTTAAATGCGATTGCCATTAAAACAAACAATACTATAATGATAAGCAGTTTCTTGAAATAAACCTCCCTGTACGCTGTGACCATCAACATGAAAAATGATATCAATCCCAGCCCTATCAACCCGCTTAATATTGATGTCAGTGGATAAAATTCAGGTATTACCGCCGCTGTACCGGTAATGAACCCCCTGTCTTCCACCGCTCTTCTTATCCCCCGGACGTATTCACTCATACTGCCTTTGCGCGCCTGCTCATTAACAAAATGAATGTAAAGCAACCGTATATTCCGTTCCACGACAGCCCTCTTAAACCTGTAAATAAGAGCTTCTACGGGCTTTTTCATGAGCTCATCTTTCTTAATGCTGTGTACCCTTATAAGATTGTTTTTAAAATGCTCCATCCCCTTCTGCTTCGCAAATTCCACCACACCTATTTTCACATCATTCTTTCCCAACTGCCTTTCCAGGTCAGGCACATAATCCGGGTAGCCTTTAACCTCCACCCCGCTGAATATAACGCATGAAACCTGTGTCATGTCTTCAATTGAACTGAATATGTTCCCTATTGAAAGGGGACTCACGTAAGGATCATTAACAGGCCGCAGGGCCACCTTCATCCCCAGTCCTGTAATTTCCTTTATTTTTTCTCCTGAAAAACCCAGGCCCACATTCTTGAGCAGGTTCTTTTTCCTGATATCAACGGCTATCAGCCTGTAACGCCCTCCGGTATTATAACCCGTTTTATCTCCCGTAAATATTCTTTCTTCTCCAAATTTTATTTTCAGCCACAAGAGAACCTTCTCATAAAGGCCCTTGTCTTCAAAAAGAATATATGTATACCTCCTGCCCGCAGCCACAGAAGAAACCATATATTTTGAAGCGAATAATTTCATTTCCCTGCTGTTAAACAGCAATACATCGCCTGAAGCCGAAAGGCTCCTTAAGGTTTCCTCATTTACAGCCATAGAATTAATCCCGCTCAAGCGCAATTCAGTCAGAAGTTCACGATTATCATAGCCATACTCCTGTGAGAATTCATAAACTTCGTCATAATCACATACAAGTTCAACTATCCGGTTATTCTTCTCTATGCGATTTCTCAGAAAAGCGATAAGTATACAACCAACAATTCC
This sequence comes from Clostridia bacterium, assembly GCA_030619245.1. Taxonomy (GTDB): domain Bacteria; phylum UBA6262; class WVXT01; order WVXT01; family JAUXBS01; genus JAUXBS01. The sequence continues at coordinate 2,535 of JAUXBS010000039.1, forward strand.
GAAAACAACAAGAATTGAAAGATATTTTTTAGTGTTTTCAGAATTCATACAGCCCCTCGTTTCTCATTTATAATTAGGTTTCATTTGTAAACTCACCATTAAAAATCATTCCAAGCAAAATATTATCATCCTGAACCGAAAGATTACACTGAACAGTAATACTTTCTTTTATATGATTATTTTAATAGTATATAATTTTTGTTATTGTTATGTCAATTAATATTTCTAAAATGGTGATTGGGATTAGATGTTTAGGATACTTCAATTTATTGTTGTTGCTTTTGAAGAACTCTTGCTTTTTCTTCGTCTTGCTTTGCCAGGCTGGGTTTGCCCATTAGTTTATAAGCATAACTACGGTTAGTATATGCCTTTGAAAACCCGGGATTCAATTCTATTGCCTTATTAAAATCAGTTATTGCTTTATCATAAAGTCCTTTTTTTCCATAAGCAACCCCACGGTTAGTATATGTGTCTGCCCTTGGGAACTCGGAATATAATTCTATTCCTTTACTATAATCAGCTATCGCTTTGTCATAAAAACCTTTCTTCCCGTAAGAAACTCCACGATTATTATATCCACTCGCATTTTTTGGATTTAATTCTAATACCTTATTAAAATCAGTTATTGCTTTATCGTAAAAACCCGCTCTATCATAAGCAACTCCTCTGTTATTATATGCTTGTGATAATTCAGGATTTAGTTCTATTGCCTTGCTATAATCAGCTATCGCTTTATCATGTAATCCTTTTTCGTTATAAACATTTCCCAGGCTATTTAAAGCCTTCTCTGAATATGGATATATCTGTAAAGTTTTAGACCACAAAGTAAATCTATCTTTCCAGTCTTTGTTTCTGTTGAATGTAAGCACGGATAGGATGGTAACTACTATTGTTAAAGTAATATATATGTATTTTATAGAAAACTTTTTAAATGTAATCCTAAACAATAAAGTCACAATTGCAGCAATCATACCAATCCCTGGCAGATATAACCTGTGTTCGTTCATTATGATTTTCAAGGGCAGGACACTTGATGTTGGTATTAAAGCAATAAAGAACCAGAGCATGAACAAGGAAGCAATCTTTGAAACCTTTATCAGTCTGATACTAATTAATATAATTGTTATTATTGCCCCAAACGATAACAATACACTGACATTCGTGATGCTTTCTGATATAGGAAAAGGATGGTCAACCGAAAGTCCTTTGGGAATGATAATTAATCTCAGGTATTCAATGATTACTCTGAACTGCGTTATAAAATAATTGAACATGGTCGTTTTTTCAGAAGATACCAGTACTTTTATAATGCTTTGGTTGAAAAATCTAATAAGAATAAATATAAACGTTATAAATACAAACGGAAAATGATACTTTTTTATATTTCCAAGGAAACAATCTTTTTTAAGACCAGAGATAAAATACCAATCAATAAGCATGATTGTAAAAGGAACTGTAATTGCTATTTCCTTGCTCAGAAGTGCAAGAATATATGAAAATATTGAAAACAGGAATAGGCTGTAATTCTCTTCTGTTAAACACTTAATAAATAATATTACGGTTAACAGGTAGAAAAACGTTGCCATTAAAACAGAGCGTTGCCATATATAATTCACTGCTTCTGAATTTATAGGATGGACTGCAAATAACAAAGAAATAAACAAAGCTATTATATGAACATTATTCTTGCTGTACTTTGCTATACCCAATAATATAATAATTAACATATATACCAACACTGTATTGCACGCATGAAAATAAATGTTGACTATATGGTACCCAACTACCTCAAGTCCTCCAATCTTATAATTTATCGCAAAAGAAGCCATTGTAAGTGGCCTGTATCCTATACGAAAGTTTTGTGAACTACTGATAATTGGTTTGATAAAAAAAAGTGGGATGTTTTTAAGGTTTTTTATCAGACTGTTTTCAACGATAGTGGGAATATCATCATAAGCAAATTCATTTTTAAGGGTATTTGAATAAATCATGGCAGTTAGAAGGATCATTAACAGGATATGCTGCCATTTGGGTTTAATGGCAATTGCATTATTCCCGGATGGAATGGATGGTTTGTTGTTGGGTGTGGTTTTTTGTTTATTTTTTCTGCTCATACCGGATTATAACTCTTTCTGGGAAGGAGGTCAAAGGTTTTTAACACACGGACTTTATCCTGTGGCGCTTTCATACAAGGCAATACGGCCGTTTGTCGTGTCTCGTCGTCCGCTTTTCACTCACTACCCAATACTCAATGTGTAACGGTTCAGGACTTTCTGGAGAAACCGGCTTATAAATTAAGAGAGGGTTTAAGGTGCGCTTAGTCACTTATCCCCCATTTTTTCCTGTTCCCAAATTATACCTCTTTATTTTCTCTAAAGTCAATTTTTTTAACTCTGTTCTGTGTTCTAATATTTCCTCCTTCCTGCCGGAGTCCCTTAACCTCATCTTTGGTGGTATCACGCAGGCTATCCCTCTTCAGCCGGCTTTTACCGGCTTCCATGAACTCCTTTAACCATTTGTAGTATATTGCATCATGGATGTTTTCCCTGCGATATAAACCTGATACCGGAATTTCTTTGCGGAATTCTTCAATCACTATTCGAATCTTATCTTCTGCGGTATACTTATGGCGGGTTTCTTTCCTGATTTTCCTTATTAGCCTGTCCCCGCTTCCCGGGGCTGCTTCTTCTTCTACTTCTTTTGCTAATACTGTATTTGTCATGGCTGTGCTCTTTTGTGATTTATTTTACCTGTTTTTCACTTTAAGCACAAACTTAAATCTCTCTCTTAGTTTTTTCAGCTATGTCTTCAATAAGCGCTGAACTTCAACATACCCTAAAAGGTATAAATATAAAAAAGATATATCCGAAAGGGTATAATAAATGAATATATTTAAAATATTATGCTCTATAGGGTATAATGTATTTATTTTTTACTTGACATTATACTTTTAAGGGTATATAATATTCAAGAGATTAGAGAAGGAGTAATATTATAATGAAAATAGGAGAAAAGGTAAAACAATTGAGAAGAAAAACGAATCTTACTCAAGTTGAATTTGCCCGGAGAGCCGGCATTGGTCTTCGCTTTATTAGAAAACTTGAGCAGAAAAAACCTACTGTCAGGCTTGATAAAGTCAATCAGGTTCTTGATTTCCTGGGATATCATTTAGAGGTTATTAAGAATGAGAGAAAATAAATACAGGACAGCGGTTGTTTTATTTAAGAATGAAGAAGCAGGAGTATTGAGAGAAACAGAGAATGGGTATATGTTTGAATACAGCGCAGAATTTATAAGGAAAAACATAGCTATTTCCGCTTCACTGCCTGCCGGTAAGGAATGTTATAGAAGCCAACGATTATTCTCATTTTTTAAGGGGCTTATTCCGGAAGGCTGGTATTTTAATTTGGTGTGCGCTACGTTGAAGATTGACAAACATGATACTTTTGGTATTCTGCTTTCTACATGCAAGGATAATATCGGCGCAGTATCAATAAAGGAAATCAAATGAAAAAATGTTTTTCTTGCGGGGAAAAAATAGAGGAAGAAAAGACAATTCATAAACATTGTCTGAAAAAACTCTTTGGAATTGAATATTTACCGGCAGTGAATCTAAGTTTATCGGAAGTGACTATTAAAGCGCAGGAAGCTGCGGGAAAGTTGTCCATATCCGGGGTGCAACCCAAGCTGTCTATGAGATTGAATCTTGAGAAGAAGGAGTTGGAATCCGTTGGCCAGGGGGGGGAATACATACTGAAACCCCAGGGGGCAACTTTTCCGGATATACCGCAAAATGAAAATACTTGTATGATTATCGCATCAAAGGTCGGAATATTAACTCCGCCTCATACTCTTATCAGGTTAAAGGATGATACACTGGCTTATATTGTGAAAAGGTTTGACAGGAAAAACGGAGAAAGAATTCACCAGGAGGATTTCCTGCAGATTTTAGACAAGGAAGACAGGTATGACGGTTCTTTTGAACAAATTGGAAGGAGAGTAAAAGAGTTGTCGGAGGTTCCCGGTTTGGATGTTCAATACTTCTATACAAGAGTTCTTTTTTTCTTTCTGATAGGCAACGGCGATGCTCACCTTAAGAACTTTTCAGTACTGTACGATAATGACGGGAATGCCAGGCTTTCCCCCGTATACGATATTGTTTCATCTAAGTTGGTAATACCGAATGAGGATGATACTGCCTTAGCATTGAATGGCAAAAAAAATGACATTAATGCCCGGGATTTCCATTCTTTGATGAACTATTTGCAGATTAAAGACAAGAGAATAAACAAGGAATTACTGGAAAAAATAGACACCATTAAAGATACGGTAAAAAATTCAATCATGGAAGATAGCAGGCGGAATAACCTTCTTGAGATTATAGAAAAAAGATACAATAGAGTAAGAGATTTACTGAGCTAATGAAAACCTATTCTAAATTTATTATTCTAATAATTATTGTTTCTGTTCTTGTTTACGCAAATTCCGTAAGGAACGGATTTGTCTTTGATGATAAATTCATCATCCAGAAGAATGATGTAATAAGAGACATGTCCAACATTTCCCGTATATTCAAATCAACTTACTGGCCCCAGGTCCAGGGAGAACCCAACAAGGGGCTGTACAGGCCGTTGACGGTGCTGTCCTATGCCGTAAATTACAGTATTGGCGGATTAAACCCTGCCGGCTATCATGTTATTAACATTTTAACACACACATTTAACGGAGTACTCCTATTCATCATAATGTTATTTGTATTAAAGGAAGACAACAATGCGGAATTGATTGCTCTTGCAGTGGCGCTGCTCTTCGTTTCACACCCGGTGAACACCGAAGCGGTATCCGGCGTTGTCGGCAGGGCGGATACGATGGCAACGTTGTTTGTCCTTCTTTCATTCCTGTTTTATATACGGATAAGGCCTGCCGCGCCGCGGCGGGCTCCCATTCGGCAGGCTCAGGGCAGGCATAGAGGTAAACAGGCGCCCGGGACAAAAGCCGCGGGCCTGTCTAAAACCGTTAACCTTACGCAAGACAGGGTGAGTCTAAAATACTATATAATGTCACTTGCTTTTTTTGCCGCGGGACTGCTGACAAAGGAGATAGCCGTAACACTGCCCGGTATGATTATCCTGTACGACATGTCCTTTGCGGGAAAAGCCGGATTTAAACTAAAAAATAATTTAAGGTATTACGCGGGATATCTTGCCGTTGCCGCATCATACATGATGATAAGGTTCAGTGTTGTCGGTTCCGTGGGGCCCACGGCCATCAAGCAGGTCATGCAAACACATGGCCTGGCGGTAAGGTTTTTTACGGTGGCAAAGGTTTTCGCGAGTTACATTAAACTGATGTTTTATCCTCTGAATCTCTATTGCGACTATAACAGCTCCTTCCCCTACGCGCTGTCCGTAACGGAGCCGGGAGTTATCATATCCATTATTCTATTATTTGCGGTTCTGTTGTTGTTTGTTGTTTCCTATAGGAAAAGAAAACAGGTTTTCTTTTCCCTGGGCTGGTTCATGGTTGCTATTTTCCCCGTGAGCCAGATTATACCCATAGGAGCCATAATGGCTGAAAGGTTCCTTTACCTTCCGGGCATAGGGTTCTGCATGCTGATGGGGATATGCGCATCGGAAATTATTAAGAAGAAGAAAGCGCCTGTCTTCATGGTTTTTATTGCGTTCATCGTTCTGTTCTTCTCAGCAAGGACCCTCAGGCGCAACTTTGACTGGTACAGTGACTATAACCTCTGGACGAATACCGTCAATGCGAAACCGGAAGTCGGCAGGGCGTACTATGAA
>JAUXBS010000059.1 GCA_030619245.1 Clostridia bacterium
CAATGAACCGAATATATACGGGATGCCACATGGGACAAGCACTTCCTTTTCTTTTCGGATAAGGATAAAGTCCTTATCCGGATAATGGCTTTTACCTGTAAGAGCGGCTACAATACCAGCGGCGCTTCCTCCAATTACCAATACATTTGTCTTTTTCACACTTCTTCTCCTCTTCTATACTAAAATATTTTTACATCACAACCTAAATCAGCCCCCTCAAAATTTCTCTTAATTCATGAGCCAATATCTCCAAAAAGTTCTGAACCGTTAAGTTTCCTGTCTAATTACAAGCCGGCTGTATTTTCCCCTGCATTGCAATTTCAGGAAAAAGATTTCTAACTTCAATCTAAATCATATCCTTATTGGGTACAACCTGGTGGATTTTGATGTAAATTGGCGGATACGGAGTGATTGGGACAATCCCTATAATTCAATCAAGTATCTTCAGTAAAACTGTAATTTCCTTCTTTATTTCATTTATCAGTGATATTGCCGCGCTGTCTTCTTTGAAAAGTTCCGGTTGTTTTTCCACTTTCCTGTTATTTTCCTTTAATTTGCGTTTTGCGCCTGCTATGCTGAACTTTTGTTCATAGAGTAAAAACTTGATTTTGAAGACCAATTCAATATCCTTGCGGGTGTATCTTCTCTGTCCGCTTTCCCTTCTTAAGGGCCTCAGGATTTTAAATTCAGATTCCCAGTACCTCAGTACGTAAGGTTTAATGCCGGTATATCCGGCGACCTCGCCAATGGTAAAGTATTTTTTATCAGGTATTGCGGTTATATCCATGAATATATTCTTCTTTCTCCCAGTGTTTAAAATGAGAATGAGCCTGCTGTATGGATATTAATAAACGTTTTTTAACTACTGCTTTTACTTAATATGTTCTTTGACGGCTTGAACTTTACTATGGTTTTTTCCTTAATATGTATCTGCTTCCCTGTTCGAGGGTTTATTCCCATGCGAGGTTTTCTGGTCTTTACTGTAAAAGAGCCAAGTCCTGATACTGTTACCCTTTCATTTTTTATCATTGCCTGTTTTATTGCCGTAATAAATTCGTTTACGGCGTCTGCGGCTTCTTTTTTTGCGCAGGTTACGCGGGATACTTTCTCAATTAAATCATTTTTATTCAATATACCCTCCGGGTTTATTAATATGAAATATTAATATTCAGACTTTAAAGTTCTGGCCATTAATTCCTTCTCGGCTTTTAATGGATTTTTCTTTTGGAATAATACCTGGTATAACTCCTCGGTTATTGGCATTTGTATTTTATGTTTTTTTGCAATCTTCCTCGCTGCCCTGGTGGTGGATATTCCTTCAACGGTCATGCCAATTTCAGCTAAGGACTGTTCGATGGTTTTCCCCGTGCCGATTTTCTCTCCGAAATTGCGGTTGCGGCTGTTACTGCTTGTACAGGTAACGATGAGGTCTCCCATACCGGACAAGCCTGCGAAAGTCGTGTCTTTTGCTCCGTACAACTTCCCCAACTGCATAATTTCAAAGGAGCCGCGTGTAATCAATGCCGCCTTGGCATTATCGCCCAGTCCCATGCCATCTCCGATTCCGGCGGCAATTGCAATGATATTTTTCAGGGAACCGCCAATTTGAACGCCTGTTATATCATCGCTTGTGTATGTCCTGAAGTAAGGAGTCTTAAAAACTTCCTGGATTGTCCTGGCGAGAGACAGGTTTCTTGACGCTGCTACAATGGCAGTGGACATCTTCCTGCTCACTTCCTCTGCATGAGACGGACCTGAAAGCGCGACAATCCTTTTACCGGGTTTCCCCGGCAGTTCCTGTTTAATTACGTCGGAAAGGAGCAGGGATGTTTTTATCTCAATACCTTTTGAAACGTTTACGATGATTGTATTTTCCGGGAATGGGACGGCCGAGAGCATTTTTGCGGTATTTCTTACTGTCTGGGACGGAACCGCGAAAATAATAATAAGGGCGTCTTTTACCGCTTCGCTGATATCATTGGTTATCAGTATGCTTTTTGGGATTTTGAGGCCGGGCAGGAATGACAGTTTTCTGCTCTTTTCAAGCAGGCTTGCCTGCTTACCGCAAAATTCCCACAGGCTGACGTGATATTTCTTCTCGTTAAGCAGTACGGCAAGGGTTGCGCCCCAGCTGCCTGCTCCAAGAACTGCAATGTTTTTAATTTTCATTTGTTTCCTTGCTGAGATTTTCAGGGTGTTCTTTCTGGTAAAGCGTTACGTAGCTAATTCCAAACTTCATGTAAGATAAAAGTGATATTACTACAAAAAAAGCTGAACTGTACATGAATAAAGGTTTCAGGTTGGAAAGCAGCCTGAAAAAAGAGTGATTGAGGTTTTCTGCTAACGCGCTTAAAATAAGAAGCATTAATAATAATGATGCCGACTTACCGTAAAGGTTGGGCCGTATCCTGGTTTCCCTGATTATAAAACGGAAACACAGCCAGTTTGCGAGAAGTATAAGTTCTTTTCCAAAGGCAATAAGAAAAATCCACAGTGGGAGTTTGTCAAGAGCTGAAAGTATGCTTAGTATGGATACCAGGAGTATCTTGTCCGCAAACGGGTCAAGGAAAATTCCCAGTTCAGTTACACGGTGGTATTTTCTTGCAAGGAAACCGTCAATAGCATCGGACAAAACGGCAAAGGCAAACAGTATGAAAGCGAGGGCATTCATTTCCTTGAGTATCAGGTATATTATTACCGGCGAAATGAAGACCCTGAAAAGAGACAGGTAATTAGGCAAGGTCATTTTTGTTAATTTATCCATTGTTTTTCTTGCGTCTCCTGATTATAAATTGTTTCAATTTTCCCGCATCGGCTGCATTGAGTTCCACCCTGAGTATGACATTATTTTCCTTATAACCGGTTTTAAGCACCTTGTTATGTTCGTATATGGAACTCACTATATCATTTCTGTCCTGGGGGATTTTAAGGTTGTACGCCTTGATACCCTTTTTCAGAATGCCGTCTATTGCCTTGAATAGTTCTTCAAAGCCCTGTTTGTTGATGGCAGATATGAATACGCTCTTTGTTTTCTGTTTTTTAATTTTATTAATAACAGACTTGTCTTTTAAGATATCTATCTTATTAAAGGCGAATATTACAGGTTTGTCAAGAACTTTAAGTTCTTCAAGGACTTTTTCAACGCTTGATATTTCATTTTTGAAATGTTCATGAGAAATGTCCACGACATGAACCAGGATATCCGAGTATGTGATTTCTTCAAGTGTTGCCCTGAACGCCGCAACAAGCTGATGCGGCAGTTTATTTATAAGCCCGACAGTATCGATAAACAATGCCTTCCTGTTGCAGGGCATGGTTACTCTTCTGGTGGTGGGGTCAAGCGTGGCAAATAGTTTGTTCTCAACAAAGACATCGGAGCCGGAAATGTTGTTAAGCAGTGTGGACTTCCCGGTATTGGTATAGCCTACGAGCGTTATTATGGGAAGGTAGTTATCCTGCCTTTTCTGTCTATGCCGTTGCCTGTGTTCCCGGACCTTCTCGATTTCGTTTTTTAACAGGTGCATCCTGTTGCGTATTTTTCTACGGTCGTATTCAAGTTTTTTTTCACCGGGGCCTCTAACGCCGATGCCTCCGACCTGCTGGGACAGGTTTATGCCTTTTCCCGTTAACCGTGGGAGGAGGTAATCAAGCTGGGCGAGTTCAACCTGTAATATTCCCTCGCTTGTCCTTGCCCTGCCTGCAAATATATCAAGTATGAGATTGGTCCTGTCTATTACCTTTATTTCTGTGATTTGCTCAAGGTTCCTTTGTTGTGATGGCGAAAGGTCGTCATCAAAGATAATAGTGGTGATTTCATGTTCCCTGCAGGTATCTCCTATTTCATTTGCTTTGTCTTTGCTGATGAAGCTTCCGGGGTTGATAGGGCCCCTTCTTACGATGGCTTGTCCGACAACATCAGCATTGGCTGTTCTTGCAAGCGCTGCAAGTTCTTTTATGTTATCCTCGGTAGTAATGTCGCTTTTTCTGTTTGTATCAAAACCTACCAGGAATACTTTTTCTTTTTCGTTGTTTTTAATCTGTTTCATTTCGCTGTGTTCTTATACTTTCTAAAGTTAAACTCACTGGCTGCTGCTGTTCTTTTTTCAGCGGTTGGCAGTCGAGCCATTGAATACGGGTATCTTTATTCCACCAGGTCAACTGCCTCTTGGCAAAACGCCTGGTATCCCTTTTAATGAGTTCTATAAGGGTTTGATAATCGTGCTTATTCTCAAAGTAATCTATTATATGCTTGTACCCTATGGACTGCATTGAACGGAGGTCCTTCCCGTAGCCCATAGTAAGAAGGCGTTTTACTTCATTGACAAACCCTTTCTCAAACATGTAATCAACACGTTTATTAATGCGCCTGTAAAGAGTTTCACGATTCCAGGACAGTCCGAACATCCTGAAGTCATATGCCGGTTTTTTCATCTTTTTATGCCACCGGGAGATAGGGACTCGTGTTAGTTCGTAAACCTCCAGGGCCCGTATTATCCTCCTGGTATTATTCTGGTGTATCCCGGCTGCTGTCTCCGGGTCAATTTTTAACAGCCTGTTATAAAGGTACTTTTTGCCATGCTTTTTTACCAGGAGCGATAATCTCTTTCTTGTCTTTTTATCTTCGGGAGGGCTCTCGCACAATCCATCAGTTACAGCTTTTATGTAAAGGCCCGTTCCGCCTGAAATGATGGGAATTTTCTTTTTATTAAGAATTCTCTCAATGATTTTTTCAGCCCGGCGTTTAAATTCTCCCGCGCTGAAGTTTTCATCAGGCTCAATGATGCTTATCAAATGATGCGGCGTTTCCTGCCTTTGTTTATAAGCCGGCTTGGCCGTGCCGATATTCATGTGTTTGTATACTTGCATGGAATCTGCGGAGATTATTTCACCATCAAGTTTTTTTGCAAGTGACAATGATAAATCTGACTTACCCGATGCAGTGGGGCCAAGAATAACTATAACGGAATTACCGGCGTTTAAACCTTTTTTCAAGTTCATTTGTAGACAGTTTAATCATAGTGGGCCTGCCGTGGGGGCAGGAATATGGAATACTACAATTATTTAACCTTTTTATTAGTTCTTCCATTTCCGTAATACTCAGTTTGTCGCCCGCTTTTACGGAAGTCCTGCAGGCCATTATTTTAAATACACTGTCAATGAGTTCTGTAACTCCTGATTCAATGTCGATTGCCCCGCTTGATTCTGATAGCAGGTCAAGTATATCCGAGAGTAATTGTTTATAATTAACTTTGTCCTCAAAAAGGGCAGGGGTTGCTTTTATGATGAATGAATTAGGGCCAAAATCGGATATATCAAAACCCATCTTAGTGAAGAAACCAGGATTGCCTTTTAATATTTTTATATTTTGAGGTGGTAGTTCTAAGTTTATGGGTATCAATAGCGCCTGTGAGGATATTTCATGCTTTTCGTACCTGGTTTTAATGATTTCGTAATTTATCCGTTCCCAGGCCGCATGCTGATCAATTATAAGCATGCCGTCGCTTTCCTGCGCTATTATATAGGTATTGTTTATTTGCGCCAGAGGGACTGCTGTTCCGGTTAACTGTTCTTTGAACTTTTCCTGTTTTCCTGAGTAGTTGAACCGTTCACTGTGTGAAAAGACTTTTCTTGAAGAGGTTTTAAATGAAGGTTTGTTTTTAAAGATATAATCACTGAGCGCGTCTTTTATTCTCCCGTCTCTTGTGCCTTCAACTTTTCTGTAAGATGAATTATCCCGGATTTCAGCTATTACTTCCTTCTGTTTCAGGAATTTCCGGATAGTTTCTGCTGCGAGGCCATGTATTGCATTTTCATTCAGGAAGCGGATTTCCTTTTTTGTCGGATGGATATTGACGTCAATGAATTCAGGTTTTATATCAATGAACAAAAATATTCCCGGGTACCTCCTGTTTTCAAGGAGTGAGCCATAACCGTTCATTATTGCATGGTTTATCAGACGGCTCTTTATGGGCCTTTTATTAACAAAGATAAACTGGTGTTTGCTGTTGGGGTAGTTGAGCAGCGGTTTGGTGAGGTATCCTGAGAGTCTCACAAAATTATTTTCAGAATGGAACGTTATCAGGTTGTCTATAAGCTTACTGCCGTACAGTGATGCAATTCTTTGCTTCAGGGTTTGCCCCTTTGGCAGGGGGCCGCATATTATCCTGCCTTCATCCTTCAATTCAAAGCTTATTTGAGGATGGGAAAGGGCTATCTGCTGCACATGGCCTATGATATGCAGTGTTTCAGTGGAATTGGATTTTAAAAACTTCAGCCTTGCCGGTGTATTGAAGAAAAGGTTTTCAATTAATACTGTTGTCCCTTCAGGGCAGCCCGTTTTTTGTATGTCAATATCCCTGTTGCCGGATGATTTCAGCATGCATCCGGTGTCGCTTGAACTTGTTCTCGTAGACATGGTGAAACAGGAAACAGCTGCAATTGAGGGTAATGCCTCGCCGCGGAAACCCAGGCTGTTTATTCTTTCAAGGTCTTCCATGCATGTTATCTTGCTCGTTGCATGACGCTGGAGCGCGACAGGGACTTCCTTTTCAGGTATGCCGCTGCCGTTATCAGAAACCCTGATTAGTTTTGTGCCGCCTTTCTTTATTTCAATTTTTATCCGGTTTGCGCCGGAGTCAAGGGAATTCTCAGTAAGTTCCTTGACAACTGAGGCGGGCCTTTCTATGATTTCCCCTGCTGAAATATTATTTATAACATCATCGCTTAAAAGCTTAATTGTAGGCATGAAATAATTCCTGATATTTTATCTGGCCCTTTTCTTCATTGGATTGGTGCACAGTTCGTAGTAACTGCATTTTTTTGTGCAAACATGTTTTTCACCAAGGAGAATTCTGGTTTCACAGATATCCACGTCATTTGCTATTCTGGTTATGGTTTGTTTGAGTTCTTTGTTAATCCCATAGAAATCAATTGCAATGAGATAAGTAACGTTTTTACCCTCAATACGAACCACCTTACCCTTGACTCCCTTCAGGACTACGCAGCCAAGGTCAAGGTTCAGTGTTATAATGGAATTCAAGGGTACCTTGTCAAATGTTACTATGGCAATTCCCCCCGCGCTCAGGTTGTACATGATTGCAGGCATGACCTTCTTCTTGCCCATCGATGGATGGTTTGCTGCAATAACAACTTCTTTAACTATGGTTATTGTAGGGAACCTGAAGAATTCCCTTCTTTCCG
>JAUXBS010000015.1 GCA_030619245.1 Clostridia bacterium
AGGAAGGGTATGCTGTTGGCGCATTTAATGCCAATAACATGGAAATTGTACAGGCAATTGTTGAAGTAGCGGAAGAGGAACGCGCGCCTGTAGTACTGCAGGCGTCACAGGGGGCAATAAAGTATGCGGGGCTTGACTATATTGTAGCAATAGTAAGGGTGGCGGCAGAAGGCGCAACGGTTCCTGTCGCGCTGCACCTGGACCATGGTACTGACCTGGATCAAAACATAAGATGTTTGAGGGCCGGTTTTACCTCTCTCATGGTAGATGCATCGAAACATCCATTTGAAAAAAACGTGAAAATCACGAAAATGATAGTTGATATGGCTCATGTATGTGATATTCCGGTTGAAGCGGAGATAGGACAGATAGGAAAAGTTGATTCAAGTGATGAACCGGGTGTTACAATAGAGAAGACAAAAGATTTCTTGGCAAAACCCGATGAGGCGGAGAAATTCGTTAAGGAAACAGGGCTTGATTTCCTCGCAGCGGCAGTTGGAACGATTCATGGGTGCAGGACGCCGTTTGCAAAACTTGAAATTGACCTTATCAAAACCATCCGTAAACTTACGGATGTTCCCCTTGTTTTGCACGGGGCTTCCGGATGCAGTGATGAGGAGATTAAAAAAGGTATTGCAGCGGGAATTTCAAAGATTAATATTGACACAAGAATAAGGATGGCATTTGTCGGGAAGGCAAAGGAAGTAATGGAGAAGGATCCCGAAGAGATAGACCCCAGGAAAATACTGGGACCTGCGAAAGAAGCGGCAAAAGAAATAGTAAGAAGCAGGATGAAGGTTTTTGGCTGCGCGGGTAAGGCATAAATTAGAAAGAGAGGAAGACCGATGAAGATAGGAGTATTGACCGGAGGTGGCGATTGTCCCGGTTTGAATCCTGCAATCAGGGGGGTGGTCCTGCAGGCAATTCACTTCGGCTGGGAAACGGTTGGTTTTAATGAGGGTTGGAGGGGGTTAATTCAGGGATTGACTGAACCCCTGGATATTCATAAGGTTGAAGGATTGATGAGCAAGGGCGGGACCATGCTTGGCAGTTCAAGGACCAATCCCTATAAGGAAGAGGGCGGTGTTGATAAAGTTCTTAAGAACATCAGGGAGTTCGGGCTTGATGCAGTCGTTGCCATGGGCGGCGAGGATACATTAGGCGTTGCCAACAAACTTTACAGTGAGCACCAGGTTAATATCGTTGGTGTACCGAAGACAATGGACAATGACCTGTCGGCTACGGATTATACTTTTGGTTTTGATACTGCAGTTAACTTGGCAGTCAATGCTCTGGAGGTATTGAGGGATACGGGCAAGTCGCATAGGAGGATTATGGTCCTTGAAGTGATGGGAAGGCATGCCGGATGGGTTGCCCTGTATACAGCCATAGCAGGTGAAGCGGACTGGGTTTTGCTCCCGGAAGACGAGGAAGTTGATATTGATAAAATGCTGGAACACCTGGAAAAAGTTTACAAGAGAAGGAGAACCGCCACGGTCGTTGTTTCGGAAGGAGCAACCATACCCGGCGCGCATCTTAAAAAGGAAGAACTTGATGAATTCGGCCATATGATTTTAAAAAGGCGGGAAGTGGGCAGGCAGGTTGTGGATATAATCGAGAAGAAAATGAAAGTTGAAGCCAGGGTCGGTGTTATCGGCCATATGCAGAGGGGCGGCCCACCCACTATCTTTGACAGGATTCTTGGAGTCAGGGCCGGGGTGAAGGCGGTTGATTTAATCAAAGAAAAGCAGTTCGGGAAGATGGTTGCGCTTAAGGGGACCGAGGTGCTGGGGGTTGATATAAAGGACGCCGTTGGCAAGCTTAAAACAGTTACCAAGGAATGGTCCGACCTGGCTCTGGGATTGTTTAAGTGATTGAAAATAGGGAGTAGAAATGTTAGTGCCTTTTGACTGGTTGAAGGAGTATATTGATATAGACATGCCGGTGCGGCAGGTTGCTGAAGCATTGACCATGGTTGGTTTGGAGGTTACTGATATTTCGTACTTCCAACCGGAATTGGACAATGTGGTTGTTGGCGAGATACTGAAGATAAAAAAGCATTCAAATGCCGATAACCTTACGGTGTGTCAGGTTTCTGACGGCAGACAGATATTTTCAGTAGTATGCGGAGCTAAGAATATCAAGGAAAGAGACAAGATTCCGCTGGCGAGAGTGGGAGCCACCCTTGCCGGGGGTTTGAAGATCAGCAAGAGGAAAATACGCGAAGAGGTTTCCTCCGGTATGCTGTGCTCTGAAAAAGAACTGGGCATAGGGGAAGGGCATGAAGGGATACTCATATTACCCAGGAATTCAAAACTCGGGGAGAAGGTGGGGAAGATACTGTTGTCCAATCCGGTTATGGATATTGAGTTAACTGCCAACAGGTCTGACTGCGCGAGTGTGATTGGTATTGCCAGGGAAGTTTCAGCTATATTAAGGAAACCTTTAAAACTTCCCGGGGTGAAGCTCAATGAAGCTGAAACAACTGCAGCCACATTGTGTAGTGTTGAGGTAAAGGCTCCTGACAGGTGCCGGCGTTATACTGCAAGAGTGGTCCGGAATATCAAGGTGGGCCCTTCTCCTGGCTGGCTTGTCAAGAAGCTTACCCAGTCGGGGATGAGGCCGGTGAATAACGTGGTTGATATTACCAATTGGGTTCTTGCCGAGTTTGGCCATCCCCTGCATTCCTTTGATTATGACAAGTTAAACGAACATAAGATAATTGTAAGGCGCGGCAATGACGGAGAGAAACTCAGGTGCCTGGATGGACTGGAAAGAGAGATAGGGACGGAAGACCTGGTGATTGCTGATGCGGGAAAACCCCTGGCCCTGGCGGGTATAATAGGCGGCGAGGAAACAGGTGTTGTTGAGTCTACGCGAAACGTTCTTCTTGAAAGCGCTTACTTTACTTCCGGCGGGATAAGGAAGACTGCCGCCAGGATGAATATTAACACGGAGGCATCATACCGTTTTGAGCGCGGTGTTGACGTTGATAATGTGATTACCGCTATAAACAGGGCAGCCCGGCTGATACAGGAGTTGTGCGGCGGGGAAATAGCGGGAGGGAGCGTTGATGTTTATCCTGAACCGTTTGCCGGTGTTGAACTGGATTTTCCGCTTGAGAGCGTAAACAGGGTGATTGGAAGCGATGTTTCAAACGATGATATCATGGCAATACTGAAATCACTCGGTTTTGGTTGTGAAGTTAAGCCGGATAACCCGGGGAGGCTTAAAATCAAGGTGCCATCATTCAGGAATGACGTTACCGGGAATATTGATATTATTGAAGAAATTGCGCGTATTCATGGATACAACAAGATAGTTTCTGTAATGCCCGGGATACAGATATCAAGTTCCTCTTCTGCTGAGGTGTTTGGGTTTGAGGGCCGGACAAGGGAGGCCATGTCCAAACTCGGGTTTTTTGAGGTAATAAATTATTCCCTGGTTGGCGACGAGGCATTTGATAATATAAAAGAAGAGTGCATGGAAAAAGTACTGAAGATAAGCAATCCGCTGGTTTCTGAGCAAAGCCTGATGCGCACTTCCCTCCTGGCAGGCCTGCTGTCAACGGTTCGTAGAAATCTGAACCGTAAGATTAATGATATGAAAATATATGAACTTGGCAGGGTTTTTACCGGGAATCAGGAAAAAGGGAAACTACCTGTTGAGAAGAGGATGTTAGGTGGTTGTATTACAGGAGCGCGTCAGGAGAAACACTGGGATGAGACTCTAAAACCTGTTGATTTCTATTATTTGAAGGGAATTATGGAATCGCTTTTCAGCAGCCTGGGGATAAGGGGATATAGTTTTAAACCCTCGGGGAATCCGGTTTTCAGCGCAGCAGAGTCATGTGATATAATTAAGAATGACTCGTGCCTGGGGTCTTTCGGGTTAATAGCGCTCCGGCTCGAGAAGAAGTATGATTTTATCTTACCGGTATATGCTTTTGAGCTTGATTTAAGCGGGGGCCATAAACTGGCTGATTCTGCCGGGAAATACAGTGAAATCCCAAAGTACCCTGCGATGAAAAGGGATATTTCCCTGCTTTCGCCAAAAGGATTGACTTATAACAGGATTTATGCTACTATTATGAAAAGCGGTGATACTTTGATAAAAGATGTCCGGTTGTTTGATATGTATACGGGCAAACAGGTGAAAGAGGGATATCAGGGGATGGCTTTCAGGATAACCTATCAATCTGAAAACAGGACACTGATAGACCAGGAAGTGAATGATTTACACCAGGGGATAATTTCAACCATTGAGAAAGATTTAAAGGTTATAATAAGGAAATGAAAGATTTTGAAGTCCTGAGCAGAAAAATACGGGAAATATGTTTAGAACATAATTCTTTGAGGATAGAAAATGAAAGGCTTTTAAAGGAGGAGTCAAGGCTAAAAGAAAAGATAAACATGATGGGGGAACAGGCGAAGTCCATTAATAAGACAATTCGTCAAAATGAACTTTTGAATGAAGAAAGAAAAGAAATCAAGAAACATCTTAATAATCTTAAGGTTAAGTTAGAAAAGGCATTTTGAATATGGCGACGAAAGAAGAAGAAAAAATAACAGTAAAGATATATCACGGCAAATACAGCATAAACAAGGAGGATAAAGACCCCTTATATATTTCAAGTTTAGCTGAGTATGTTGATAAAAAAATAAACGAAATAGCCAGTACATCACAGATTGCTGATACAAACAGAGTAGGAATATTAGCTGCTTTAGATATAGCTGATGAATTATTCAGGATAAGAGATAGTAAGAAATATAACAATGAAAAAACAGAGGGCGAAATAGCGGAATTGATGAAATTGATAGATAATACTTTGTCTTACTGATTGGTTCCGGGAAAGTCCCTGCTATGTCTGTGATGTCAGGCTGTTTCAAGCTGACAGGCAATAAATATTGTCTGTGTTCACAGTAGAGCAGGGTTTTTTTATGGTTATGGATTTATTTCAAAAAGAAAAAAACAATATAAATGATAAGGAAGCTGTTCCTCTGGCATTAAGGATGCGCCCGAATGGCCTCGTGGATTTCGTGGGCCAGGAGGATATAATGGGCGAGGGGAAATTATTGAGGAGGATAATTGAATCAGACAGGATATCATCCCTGATATTTTCCGGGCCTCCCGGGTGCGGGAAGTCTGCGCTGGTGAATATAATTATAAAAAAGACCAAAGCTCATTTTGCTGAAATAAATGCGGTTAGCTCCGGGGTTTCCGCCATACATAAAGAAGTGAGCAATGCCTTGCAGCGAAGGAGTATTTCAGGCCAGAGGACCGTATTGCTGGTGGATGAAATACATCATTTCAACAAGAGCCAGCAGGATTCATTACTCCCTGATGTTGAGAATGGGGTAATCCGGTTTATCGGGATAACCACTGAGAATCCGTACTATTATGTTAATCCTGCGCTGATATCCCGTTCGCAGGTATTTGAATTTAAATCGCTTAAGGACAAGGAAATTGAAATTATTCTGGAAAGAGCCGTAAAGGACAGGGATAAGGGGTTAGGCGGTTATAATGTTATACTGGAAAAGGATGCCTTGAAGCAGCTTGTAGAGGTTTCAGACGGTGATGCAAGGAGGGCTTTAAATGCCCTTGAACTGGGAACCATTACTACGAAACCGGACCGGGAGGGGAAGGTCCGCTTCACATTAAAAGTCGCCGAGGAATCCATACAGAAGAAAGCGGTTATCTATGATAAGAAAAGCGATGAGCACTATAATACGATTTCAGCATTCATCAAAAGCATGCGCGGTTCTGACCCGGATGCAGCTCTTTACTGGCTGGCAAAGATGCTGTATGCTGGAGAGCAACCCGGGTTCATAGCCAGGAGGATTGTCATATGCGCCGCGGAGGACGTGGGTAATGCCGACCCGCAGGCGCTTGTGGTAGCCGGCGCGGCTCTGCAGGCAGCGGAATTTATTGGAATGCCTGAAGCCAGGATACCGCTGGCGCAGGCAGTCGCTTATATCGCAACTGCGCCGAAGAGTAATGCCGCTTATAACGGGATAAACAGCGCAATGGATGATATGGAAAATAAGAAATTGTTAAAGGTTCCAAAACATCTGACGAAGGCAGGCAGTAAGGGCTATAAATACCCCCACGATTATCCGGGGGGGTATGTTGAGCAGGAGTACCTGACTGAAGAAAGGAAGTATTATTTTCCAAAGGATATAGGGTTTGAAAAGACAATAAGGGAAAGATTTAAATTTCTAAAAGATGAAAGAAAATCTAAGAAAAAAGTTCCTGGCGATAAGAAATAGAATTTCCCGGGAGGATGTTGATAAAAAGAGCGGGATGATTTCAGAAAAACTCTTCTCTCTCCCTGAATATCTTGAAGCCGGGACGGTTATGTTTTATGTTTCCTTTCAAAGTGAAGTAAGAACCGATGGAATGATAAGAGAGGCATTGAAAGAGAAAAGGGTCGTGGTTCCCGCGGTAAGGGGGAAGGACCTTGCTGTTTTTGAGCTCAAGGACTATGATAATTCCCTGGAGAGAGGTAGTTTTGGAATACTTGAACCCAGGGAAGGGCGCTGTATGCCGGTTGAAACAAGGACGATAAACCTTGTTATCGTTCCGGGAGTGGTTTTTGATAAATACGGAGGCAGGCTCGGATTCGGGAGGGGTTATTACGACAGGTTTCTCAGGGGATTGAAGAAGGCCGGTAAAAATGTAAGGGTTATAGGCCTTGCCTTTAGTGAGCAGGTAGTTGAGAAACTCGAGCTTGATAGCAATGACATTGAAATGGACAGGGTTGTTACCGAAAGAGCTGTTTATGGACGAGACATTACACTATTGGACAATAGAGAGGAGTAATTACCATGAATAATTTAATTATTCTAATACTAATAGGACTGGGGGGACTGGGCTTAGGAACGCTTGTTGGGTGGATTATCAGGAAAGGCATTGTGGGGAAACAGCTGAATTCAGCGGAATCCAATGCAAAGAAGATAATTAATGATGCAGGCAGGGAAGCTGAATCCAGGAAAAAGGAAGGCATGCTTGAAGTAAAGGAGGAAATGCATAAGTTAAGGACCGGTTTTGAGAAAGAGACCAGTGGCCGCAGGGTTGAGTTGCAGGAACTTGAAAAGAGGATGATGCAAAAGGAGTCAAGCCTGGACCGGAAAGTCGAAATGCTGGATAAGAAGGACCTGGAAATTGAAAAGAAAAAGAAATATGTTATATCAAAGGAAAAATGGATTTCAGATGAATCAGATAAATTAAACCAGGTTAAGGAGGAGCAGAAAAAAGTCCTTGAGCGCCTGGCGAAGATGACTCCCGAAGAGGCGAAGAATATTCTCCTCAGCAGGATGGAAGAAGAGGTTAAGAAGGAAGGGATGTCAATGATGAAGAAAATAGAGCAGCAGACTATAGAGACTGCTGATAGAAAGTCGAAACGCATATTGAGCCAGGCAATACAGAAAGCTGCTTCTGAATTTACTGCCGATGTTACCGTTTCCACGGTTGCCCTTCCTGATGATGAAATGAAAGGAAGGATTATCGGGCGTGAAGGCAGGAATATAAAAGCATTTGAAACGGCAACAGGGGTTGACCTGATAATTGACGATACTCCCGAGGCCTTGACTCTTTCGGCTTTTGACGGGGTGCGCAGGGAGGTTGCGAGGGTTTCTCTTGAGCGTTTAATCGCGGACGGGCGCATTCACCCAACGAGGATTGAGGAAACGGTGATAAAGGCAAGAGAGGAAATGGACGGGCATTTGAAAGAAGTCGGCGAACAGGCTGCGTATGAGCTTGACATACAGGGCATTCATCCTGAAATAATTAAATTAATCGGCAGGTTAAGGTACAGGACAAGTTACGGCCAGAACGTTCTTCAGCATTCAGTGGAAGTGGCAAAGGCGGCAAGGGTAATGGCATTGGAATTGAAACTTGATGCGGGTTTTGCCGCGCGCGCCGGTTTGCTGCATGATATAGGTAAGGCAGTGGACCATGATGTGGAGGGGACGCACGCAAAAATTGGCGCGGACCTTGCAAAGAAGCATGAAGAGTCCGATAAGATAGTCAATGCAATTGCCGCGCATCACGAGGATTGTCCCGTGGAAACCATTGAGGCAATTTTAATCCAGGCAGGTGATGCTGTTTCCGCTTCAAGGCCTGGGGCCAGGCGCGAGTCGCTGGAATTCTACCTTAAGAGACTGGAGAACCTGGAGAAGATTGCAGAATCCTTCCCCGGAGTTGAAAAGAGTTACGCTATACAGGCAGGAAGGGAGATTCGTATTATAGTTGACCCGGGAAGGGTTGACGATGATATGGCAATGCAGATGGCGCGTGATATTGCAAGAAAGGTTGAACATGAACTCAAGTATCCCGGGCAGATAAAGGTTACTGTTGTAAGGGAAGTGAGGTCAGTAGAAGTGGCAAGGTAAATGAAAAAAACGGGTAAATGGATTTTTCTTATCTTTATTGTATCGTTTATTGCTTTTTTCAATACGTTCAGGAATGATTTTGTTTTTGATGACCATTCAATCATTGACCAGAACGTTATAATAAGAAGTTTAAAAAATATTCCCTGCTTTTTTACTTCAAGTTACTGGCCTATCAGCCAGGGAGGGGATAAAAAAGGGCTGTACAGGCCGGTGGTTATTACCTCGTATGCCCTGGATTACTTTATCTGGAAACTTAAACCCTTCGGTTACCATCTTACGAATTATTTATTTCACTCATTTAACGGCGTATTGATATTCCTTCTATTCCTGTTCATCTTAAATAATGCCGGGACTGCCAATGGTTCCGGTATTGCCTTGTTTGCTTCTCTCATATTTATAGTCCACCCTGTTCACGTAGAGGCTGTAACGGGGATTGTGGGGCGCGCAGAATTATTTTCCGCATTTTTCTTTTTATCCGCGTTGTTTCTTTATATCAGGGCGGAATCCGGCAGGTACTACTTCATTTCATTGTTACTGTTCCTGGCTGCGCTGATGTCAAAGGAGTCTGCGGTTGTGCTCCCGTTGATAATTGTCTTGTATGACATGCTATTTAAGGGAACTAATGAAAAGGGTGTAACCATAGGGAAGTTGAAGGAAAAAATTCCCCGTTACCTGGGCTATCTGGCCGTAATGGCGGTGTATATGTTCATAAGGTTTTCGGTCTTATCAGGAATCGGGCCCAAGGGAACGAGTAAGGTTTTTTATCAAAAAGGCATACTTGCCAGGATTTATACAATGGCTGTTGTCTTTTACAATTATGTCAAACTGCTCTTCTGCCCTGTGGGTTTGAGCCCGGAAAAGCGGGATTTTCCGGTGTTTGAAAGCTTCCTGAACGTAAAGGTGATTATAGGTTTACTGCTGGTAATACTCGTTCTGTATTTTGCTTTCAGTTTATTAAGAAAAAGGAAGGTACTGGCATTTTGCATTTTCTGGTTTTTACTGGCGCTGCTGCCTGTTTCAAATATTATTCCCATAGGAATACTGATAGCCGACAGGTTGCTGTACCTTCCATCAATAGGGTTTTCGGTTGTGCTGGCGCTGCCGCTTGCTGCGGCAGGCAGAGAAAAATACCGGTTGATGAGTATGTTTTTAATCGCAATAATTGTTTTATTTTCAATGATTACCATCAAGCGTAATACTGACTGGAGAAATGATATTACATTATGGGAGAATACCATAAAAAGGTTCCCTGGCAACTACGTTGCGCATAACAATATTGGCGCGCTTTATTATCTCAGGGACAGGTATGATGATGCCATAATTGAATACAACAGGGTCCTGGATATAAAACCTGATTATGTTGAGGCCTGGAATAACCTGGGATTTGCCTATAAGAAAAAAGGGCAGCTGGAAAAAGCTGTAGACATGTACAAAAAAGCGATTGAAATAAAACATGAATACTCACCCGCATACAATGGCCTTGGATACCTGTACTATGAAATAGGCGAGTATGATAAGGCTGAAAAATGGTACAGGAAAGCGATAGAAACGGACCCGGAACTTGAGGAAGCTTATAATAATCTGGGATTGCTTTACCAGAACAAAAAAATATACAGGAAGGCGGAAGAGAACTACGTCAAAGCCGTGCAGGTAAATCCTGATTATGAAAACGGCCATTTCAACCTTGGCAATTTATACTATGAGACCGGGGCGTACAGCAACTCAGTAAAGGAGTTTAAGGAGGTCAGCAGGATAAATCCGGAGAGGGCTGATATTAACATGAATATAGGGATGGTTTATTACAGCAAGCTAAGGGAGTATGAAAAGGCATTAAAATATTTTCATAGGTACCTTGAACTCAGCCCCGATGCGGCTGACGGTGATATAATCAGAAAAATAATCAAACAAATATCATAAAAAGGGGTCAGGTCTTTACATTTTAATGTATAGTTTCAATCTTCATCGCAACCTGAAGGTTGTAGCTACCCTTAAATATTACATCCGGTAGTCACAGGCTTTAGCCTGCATTAACTATCACGTAATAATACCCTGCCTTATTTCATAAGCAGTATTAAACGAAATAAAATAATATAAGATAATATTTTATTACCTGTTATTTTATTACCTTGACAAACCTATGAGCCTGTGTTATAATCATAATGTTCTGTTGATTTATATCAACTGAGTAGAAGCGGGGGTTTCTTGAACATGTTAATTAAAGGAAACAAGCACTATTAAAACTAACCAGCAGGGATAAACATATCCCGGGCTGGTTTTTTAATTATTAAAGGAAAAGAGGAGGCATCATGACAAAAATAAAAATATTTACATTACTTTTCATACTAACCTGTTTCTCAACCGGCTTTTTCGGGCTGAGCGGAAAAGGCAACATTACAGGTACGGTAGCGAAGAACCGTTACAAAAAGCTTATTTTGATGAAATAAAAGTTACTGCTACAACTTCAGACACTAATGCTTCATTCAGTATAAACTCAGTTGAAAACATAAATTATTTACCGGAATGGTTTCCACATAGACAATTTGGCTTAAAATGAAAAGAAATATATTAATCATTTTAGTGTTATGCTTTCTATTTTCTCCAGTTGCTTTTGCTGAAGAAGATAGAAAAATATTATCAATATATGGGTTCTATAATATTTCTGGTTATTCAATAAACACTTTCAATTCTGGATATATCGAAGGGTTGGAACCGAATCCTTTTGGTTTAGGGTTTTATTATAGTCTTAACCATGTTATTGATATTGAAATGGAATAAAATGATATATAAAATAATTAAAAAAGACAAGAAATTAGCTATTGCAGTCATTATATTTTTTATAATTACTGGAGTATATGTATCAAATGGAAGATACATGACATCAGGTGATTGTGTCTCCAGTAAATACCTTCCTGTTAGCATAATAAATGAATTTA
>JAUXBS010000221.1 GCA_030619245.1 Clostridia bacterium
AAATAGGAATGAAAGTATTCTACCTCACGGATGATATCGGCTGTCCGGGAACAAACACAACCCTTATAACTGACTATGATGGCTCTAACGAAAGACTGACAGCTGACCCGAATTCCCGGCAGACAGACTCAAAACTTTACACGCAAATCCGGTATGACGGGAATG
The DNA here is from genome assembly GCA_030619245.1 of Clostridia bacterium. Taxonomy (GTDB): domain Bacteria; phylum UBA6262; class WVXT01; order WVXT01; family JAUXBS01; genus JAUXBS01. The sequence goes on from JAUXBS010000221.1 coordinate 166, forward strand.
CTGTCAATAACACACCACTCCATTTAGCAATTTTCAACAGGGTTGAAAACAGGACTTTCAAGCTGCCCACCTGGGGCACAGATGATTTGTATGAAACCATAGTAACAGGGATAAACGCCCAGGCGGATATTGAGGAAGGGTTTATTGCCGGCGGTGATATCAAGTATGATATGTTCAAGAGGATTGACAGGAATAATGATGATAATCTTGATACAGACAGGACAGCCCTTAACGGTTCCGTTTTTTTACAGAAGGTATTCTCCATGAACAAGCTGCGGTCAACCTTCGGACTGCGCGATGATTATCACAGCGCATTTAAAAACCAGTTGAATCCCAGCGTAGTTCTTGAATGCGAAATTTCTGATAACCTTGAACTAACAGGAAACGCCGGCAGGGCGTTCAGGACTCCTACCTTTGAAGACCTGTACTCGCCTTTTAGTTCATGGGGGACAGGCGATACACAGGGGAATGAGCAACTTGTTCCTGAAACAGCCTGGTCCGGAGATATCGGGGTGAAGTACTACTCTAACAATAAATTCCTCGGGAAACTCACCTTCTTTTACAGCAACATAACAAACCTCATTAACTGGTCAACCACCTTTGAGGATGCAATAATGCACATGAGGCCGGAAAACATAGGAAACGCATACAACCTTGGTCTTGAGGCAGAGTTTAAACACTTCATCACGGAAGACATCAGTCATCAATTGAATTACACCTTTGCGAATAATATGGGCAAAGGAGAATTTGATATTGATTTTACGCTGTTGAACTATTCCCCACAGCATAACATGAATTACTCCCTTGATTTTTCCCTGCCGTCAAAAACGCATCTTCTTGTAAACGCAAAGCTCGTATCAAACCAGTGGAGCGCAAGCGGAGGGTCAGCTGGTTTTGGCATAGAATTACCTGCATACTTCCTCGTGAATTTAAGAATATCCCAGAAAGCAGGCCCGGGAGAATTATACCTTGCTGCCAACAACATACTTAACACAAAGTACCAGACAAGAGCCTATTATCCCCTGCCCGGCAGTACTTATGAAGGAGGGGTGAACCTGAGATTCTAATCTGATATTTGAATACACTGGAAAAAGGCGGGTAATAATGATATATTTTATTGATACCTCAATGACTTGATTTTTTATCAAATTGGGAAAAAATAAAAATTAGATTAATTTATATTATTATATTTATTATTACACCGCCAAATTCCAGGTTAATCTGTGTTTTATCCCGATTCCCAGAAAACCACGGGTATAAACCCGTGGGGCTCCAGAGCTACAGGAATATACCTTATATCCGTTAAGAATAGTTTTGTGATTTTACTGCCAACCTAATCCGGATATTGACGACAATATTCAAAAATAACCAACTAAACAGAATAAATCAATTAAACCCCTTGACAAACCCGCATTTTATGGTATATTTGTTAGTAGGAGAAGTAATTATTATATGAAGCCTGACAATTACTTTGTAAACTAAACCCATTTCTTCATAAATGCAATAATCCAATTGCTATACCCGGGGCTTAAAAAGGAGGAAGTTATGCGAAATAGCTCAATTATCAGAAGAACCATTTTATTCAGTTTGTCACTGATAATATTCTTCGGCAGCCTGGTTCATGCCTTTGAATACGTTCCCGGGGCAAGCAACCGTGAAAACACACTTTTAAACCACGAATGGAAGTTCGAAAAAGGGGATTATTCGGGGGCGGAGGGAATTGATTACGATGATTCGTCCTGGGAGGATGTTGACGTCCCGCATTCGGCCAGTATACCGTACTGGGCCGAACTTACTTTCTATGTCGGTTTTACCTGGTACAGGAAACACTTTACCGTCAATTCCTCCTGGTCCGGGCGCAGGGTGTTTATATACTTCGAGGCGGCTTACCTGCATTCATGGATATATATCAACGGTACGCAGGTCGGTGAGCACAAAGGCGGTTACACCGGGTTCTATTATGATATCACGGAGCATGTTAATTTCGGAAGCGATAACGTCGTGGCGGTCAGGCTGGATAACACGTGGGATGCAAGAATAGCCCCCAGGGCGGGTGACCATCACTTCTCTAACGGTATATACAGGGACGTCCACCTGTTCTGCACGGATAATCTTCATGTGACCTGGTACGGGACCTTCGTCACGACTCCCGACGTTAATGCAGCACAGGGGAACGTTAATGTTAAGACGGAAGTCAAGAATGACAGCGGGGCTTCCATAAGCTGTACGCTGACGACTACCATCGTGGACGACACCAATGAAGTAATAACCTTCATGGAAAGCACTCAGTCCATTGGCGCCGGGGGAACCTATACGTTCGACCAGACAAGCAGTTATGTAAGCGGTAGTGATTTTCACCTCTGGCACCCGAATACACCTTACGTGTACAGGGTGTACACTAAGGTTGAGGCCGACGGTACCCCGGTTGACGATTATGACAGCCCCCTTGGCTTCAGGTGGATGAGCTGGAGCAATACCAACGGCTTTTATCTTAACGGCAGCCGGCTCTATCTGCTCGGATTCAATGCTCACCAGGACCAGGCCGGCTGGGGCGACGCTGTTACGAACAAGGGCATTTACAGGGAC
>JAUXBS010000166.1 GCA_030619245.1 Clostridia bacterium
CAATCCCCTTAAGGCTGCTCCGGAGCGCATCAAAACTCAACTTGTAGTTTGCAGAAACAAATACTTTCGAATCAGGCCCCGGCCTGCCTACGGCATAAATACCGGGTTCGACCTTATAACTCATGCGGCTAATTGACAGCCTCACCTTCAGGGCGCCCAGTTTATCCTTTGAATCAAGTTCCGGGCTCACCACCGGGATCTTCCCGGCATCAGTATTGATATAACCCTTTATCCAGTATTTTTTCATAATTCCTGCCGGAGAGCGCCCTTCTGCCGAAGTTCCGGACCCGCAGCCGCAAGAAGGGAACTGAATATCATCATTGTCTTCCGGCTGGCACTTTGAAGGGGCACTGCAGCACGGCGCCGGCTCGTTTACTTTTTCTTTTCCCCTGTCTTTTTCATTTTCCATACTATTCTTATCCTATAATTCAAATGATAGTAACGCTACACTACCCTGCCACAATCTCTTTTATATCTTCAAGGGTGTTTGCCTTAAGAATTTTATCCGCTTTCCTTTCGAAGTCCCCTGATTCATGAGCGCTAATAACTTCTCCAATACCGTCAAAGGAATAGGGGTTGACGCTTAAATGCCTGTACCCCAGTCCAACGAGTATCCCCGCCATTTCAGGGTCGCCCGCTATTTCGCCGCAAACCGTAATATCCTTACCGCTTTCCTTCGTGTTATCAACTATATCCTTTAATACTCTTATAACGGCAGGCTGAAACGGGTCAGCCAGGTCAACCAGGAAATTATTGGCGCGGTCCACCCCCATAACGTATTGTATCAGGTCATTCGTCCCGATACTCAAGAAATCCGCCTCAGCCGCAAACTCCCTTATCAGGTAAACCGCGGCAGGGACTTCTATCATGCACCCTATCTTTAAGTTGTCAGGGTTTATACGGCGCTCCTTTTTTAACTCATCAAGAATATCGTAGACCTTCTTTCTGGTATTAACGAATTCATCCACGGTGGAAACCATTGGAATCATTATCTTGACGGGTTTCTCGCCCTTTGCCATAAGCAAAGCTTTTATCTGGTTCGTAATAATATCCGGGTACCTGTCATAAATCCTGACCCCCCTGAGCCCCAGGTTCGGGTTCTCCTGCTCGGGCATCGGCAGAAAATCAAGAACCTTGTCCCCGCCGATATCAAGCAGCCTGAACGTCACCGTACCCTCCGCAGAGTCAATAACTTTTTTATAGATTTTAACCTGTTCATCGATACCTGGTTCCTTTTCCCTTTCTATGAAGATGAATTCCGTTCTGAAAAGTCCGATATCGTTGATTCCACACTTTTTAATAATAGAAATATCCTTAACATTACCCGCATTCGCAAGCAGTCCTACGTTAACCCCGTCCTTCGTGCTGACATAACCGGAACCATACTTCCTCTTAACACATACCCCCGTGTTAAGCCTGTTTTTGAACCTGCTGATTATTTCAGGTCCCGGGTTGACCCACACATCGCCGCCGGAAGCGTCAACCAGGAGTTCCGCTCCGCAGTAAACATTCCCGACAATATTATCCACGCCTATCAGCGCCGGCACACCAAGCGCCCTGGCAAGTATGGCTCCATGGGAAACAAACGACCCCCTTTGGGCGACAATACCGTTAACCTTCTTATCCCCTATCCCCGATATTAAAGACGGCGTTAAATCTTTAGCTACTACAATAACAGGACATCCCTTGTTACATGTTGCGCACGTGATACCGGAGTGCTTTAGCCCGAGGTTGTTAATAACCCTTCTTGCTATGTCATTTATATCATTAATTCTTTCCCTGAAATAATCGTTCGGAAGAAGTTTGAACTTTTCCTCGTACACTTTTTTGACATCCAGCAGCGCCGCCTCGGAATTCAACAATTCCCCGGAAATTTTCTCCTCAATCTTTCCGACGAAGGAAGAATCCTCAAGTATCATCAAATGCGCGTTAAACACTTCCGCTTCAAGCGAACTCAGTTTATTAGACACAACCTTATATGACTCGCGAAGCCCTTCCCCGGTCTTTTTAAGGGCGTCAAGAAGCCTTTTCTTTTCATCATCAACCTTATCCGCGAGAATCCTGCCCCTCGGCGCGGCCTCAAGTATATCCTCCTTGTAGAGGCATACCCTTCCTATACCGATACCACCCGTAAGCGGCTTTCCTTTTAGCGTCTTTGATTCCATTATTATTACCCCTGGTGTTTCTTCCTCACGTATACTTTTATGACGTCCTTTTTCCTTCATATTACTTGATTTCCCTGTTACACTTCACACAAAAAGGAACATCCTTCTGAACTTCAGTTTCACAGTAGGGACACTTACACCCTTTCGGGGCTTCTTCCCCATCTTTTACCGGTTTTTCACTGACACCGGAAACGCCCTTCCTGCCCTCTTTATTTGAGAGATAATTCTCTATTGCCCTGTGAAGCGCGTCCGCCCCCAGGTTGGAACAGTGCAGTTTGTTCTTGGGCAGGCCGCCTAACTTCTCCGCCACCTGCTTGTTTGTCAGCTTCATGGCTTCTTCAATCGTCATACCCCTTGCCATTTCGGTAACTATACTTGAAACCGCTATGGCGGCTCCGCAGCCAAAGGTCTTGAACTTGACGTCCTTAAGCCTGTTATCCTCCACCTTTATTGTAAAAGTCATCAAATCCCCGCAGACGGGGTTCCCCACCGTCCCCTTACCGTTAGCATCCGGCACTTCACCCACGTTCCTCGGGTTCATGAAATATTCCATTACTTTCTCATTGTATTGCGGCATAATGCACTCCTTTTCTGCGTGTTGTTAATAGTGCCTAATCCTTATTATATATTGGTGATATCTTTCTTAACTTCTCCACTATCGGAGGTAAAACTTCTATAAGATAATTGACGTCCTCATCCGTATTATCAATACCGAGTGAAAACAACAGTGAACCGTGAGCTTCTTCGTGCTTCAGTCCTATCGCCAGGTGAACGTGAGACGCCTTAAGCGCCTTTGAAGTGCATGCGGAACCGCTTGAGAGGGCAATACCCTGCATGTTTAAAAGCATCAGCATCGATTCCCCTTCTATGTACTTTACCGATACGTTAAGAACCCCCGGCAGTCTCCTGTCGGGATGACCGTTAAGAATCACTTCCGGCACGGAATCTAAGATACCTTTCTGGAGTTTATCTCTTAAGTTCTTTAAATACACTGCCCTTTTATCCATCTCCTTTACGGCAATCTCCGCCGCTTTACCCATCCCAATCACTGCGGAAACATTTTCAGTGCCTGCCCTTCTACCCCCCTCCTGCACACCCCCGTCTATCAACGGCATGAGCCTCGTACCCTTCCTAAGGTACAGGGCGCCCGTCCCCTTAGGTCCGTAGAACTGGTTTCCCGCCAGTGTCAGCAGGTCAACGCCAAGCTCATTAACGTCCGTCTTTATCGTTCCCGCCGTTTGTACGGCATCCGTATGAAAAATAATATTCTTGTCCTTCAGTATTTTACCGATTTCTGCAATCGGCTCGATTACGCCTATCACTCCGTTTGCGTGCATTATTGATACAAGTATGGTCTTATCGGTTATTGCTTTCTCCACTTCCTTCGGGTCTACGATACCGTACTTGTCCACCGGCGCCTGCGTAACCTCAAATCCCATCCTGCCAAGCGCTTTGGCTGAATTAATGACTGAGAAATGTTCGATAGCGGAAATTATAATATGATTGCCCTTCGTTTTATTAGCGAGGGCAGCGCCCTTTACGGCAAGGTTGTTGGATTCACTGCCGCATGAAGTGAATATCACCTCATCAGGATTTGAACCTATCATCGATGCGATAGCGGACCGCGCCCCTTCTATTGCCTCCCTGGGCTTTTCACCGTAACCGTGCTGACTCAAGGGATTGCCGAACTCCTCTTTAAGGTACAACTGCATCTCCCG
>JAUXBS010000255.1 GCA_030619245.1 Clostridia bacterium
AGCCAGGACTGTCGTCGCGCCGCTGGAGATACCCGTGGGAGTTGTAACAGCGCTTTTCGGGGCGCCGTTCTTCATATACCTTTTAAGGAAGGGCAAGCGGGTTTCAGGAGTAAAGGATTAATGAAAGAAACACTCAGAATTAATAATGTCAGTCACAGGTACAATGGTTCAAACGTCCTTGAAGGCGTGAGTTTTAGCGTGAGTATGGGCGGCTTTTTAGGCGTCATCGGCCCAAACGGCGCAGGGAAATCAACTTTGCTTAAGGTCATTAGCAGGTCTATTAAACCGGATACCGGGGAAGTTCTGCTTGACGGCAGGCCCATCTGCGAAATGAAACGCAGGGAAACAGCAAGGCGCATTGCTTTCGTGCCCGAAGAAACAGTTGTGAACTTCTCGTTTACCTGCCGGGACATAGTGCTGATGGGCAGAACACCGTATATAAACCGCTTCTCCTGGGAAGGAAATGAAGATTACAGGAAAGTGGAAGAAGCAATGAAACTCACCGATACCCTGAAGTTTAAGACAAGGGATATAAACGACCTGTCTTCAGGAGAAAAACAACGGGTTATTATCGCCAGGGCTCTTGCGCAGGAACCGGATATACTGCTGTTAGACGAGCCCACTTCGCATCTTGATATAAGCCATCAGAAGGTAATTCTTGACCTGATAAGGAAGCTTAACAGGGATAATAACCTGACAATAATAACGGTAATGCACGATATTAACCTGGCTGCGCTGTACTGTGAGGAACTCCTATTCTTAAACAACGGAAAAATATATATGAAAGGCAGTCCGCAGGAACTCATAACGGAGAATAATATCAGGGAAGTATACGGCACTGATGTTCAAATCAGCAGGGATAATAAAACCGGCCTGCCGGGAGTTATAATAATCCCCGGCGGTAATAAGTAAGAGGAAGGAAGCAGATAACCTGATGAATACAATAATATATTTAATAAGGCATGGCATCACTGATTACAACGAACAGAACAGGTACTGCGGGACTATTGATGAACCAATCAATGAAAACGGCAGGAAACAGGCGGAGTTACTAAAACATGACTTTAAAGGTATCAAAGTACACTCAGTATACTCCAGCGTATTTAAACGCGCTACCCAAACGGCCGGGATTGTGTTTCCCGGGATGGAAATAATAGAAGCAAAAGGAATGCGGGAAATGAACTTCGGGGAATGGGAAGGAAAAACTTTTAATGAAATCTCGGGGGATTACGGGGATATAGCGGAAAAATGGTTCAACAACGCCACCGAAGTGCATCCGCCAGGCGGGGAAAGCCTGCAAGACATGTCAAAACGGGTACTTGAAGCGTTTGCTTCCATCATGGTTAAATGCAAAGGTAAAACTATAGCAATAACAACTCACGGGGGGCCTATTGCCATTATACTGTGTACCCTGAAAAATCACGGTTTCGATAAACTATGGGACATGATACCGCCTCATGCTACGGCAACGGAAATCCATATAAACAATAAAGGCGGTATAGCCCGTATAATAAGCCCCGGAGAAAAGAAATAGAATGGGAAAGTTAACCATTATCACAGGCGGGACCAGGAGCGGCAAGAGCTCTCACGCAGTTGAACTTGCCGGGAAGCAGGCTAAAGTCGTTTTCATTGCAACCTGCCAGCCGCTTGACGATGAGATGAAACAACGCATAGATAAACACCGGGCTGACAGGCCGGCTGAATGGATAACTATTGAAGAGCCTCTTGATATAGCTGTTGCGGTTAAACGAGCGGCTGATTCAGCGGACACGGCAATACTTGACTGCCTTACGCTGTATATCTCAAATCATCTTGTTAAAGGTAATAATGAAGAAACCATATTAAAGGATATTGAAAAACTTTTTATAACCGTAAGGGACTCAAACCTGCACTTGATAGCGGTTACAAACGAAGTTGGTTCGGGCATTGTTCCGGATTCAAAGCTTGGCAGGGAATTCAGGGATATTGCCGGAAGAATTAACCAACGAATGGCAAACCAGGCTGAAGAAGTCTGGCTGCTTACCTGCGGTATACCCATGAAAATAAAAGGATAAAAGAGGAACAAATTGGAAAAAATAAAGAACGTTATTAAGAATATTGCGAAGCCGGATGCAGAAGTCATGGAGGAAACCCAGAAATTACTGGATAACCTTACCAAGCCACGGGGAAGCCTCGGCCGGCTTGAGGAACTCACAAAAAAAGTTGCCGGGATTACAGGCAGTAGTAAACCTGAGCTTAAAAACAGGTTCATAGTAACAATGGCCGGCGACCACGGTGTAACAGCAGAAGGC
>JAUXBS010000272.1 GCA_030619245.1 Clostridia bacterium
GCAGGATTATCATGAGGACGGTCATAAGGAATATGATAAAAGAGGAAAAGATAAAAAAGATAATTCATTCACCCACCAATATCGTGAGCATGGAAAATATAGACCACTATTTAATAAAATAATCCCCATTCAGCCATCTTTTAAACCTTCTATTATCCGGGAAGAGCTTTCTTTGAGCGGCTGCTTCGTCTTTCCTTGAACCCATCTCAAAGCCTGCCCTTCAAATGTCAAGATATGTTAGACTCACCACCCTAGAATAACGTTAACCCTTAAAACAATCTCCATGATATCAAAGGGTTTTACCATGTACTCGTCAACACCCGAATCATATCCCTGCAGCTTATCATCCTTGCTGTCTCTCACGGTTAGCATTAATATCGGAAGTTTTTTGTAAAGAGGGTCTTTCCTGATTTCCTCACATACCTGATATCCGTTCATGCGGGGCATCTGCACATCTAACACCATCATATCCGGTGAAACATCATAGATTTTACTTAATGCATCCTTTCCGTTATAAGCATTGTATACTTCATACCCTTCGTTTTTCAGCGCGCGGTTTAAAAGCCCGCAAATGTCTTTTTCGTCGTCCACGACAAGTATCTTTTTCGCCACTTAAATCACCTCCCCATCCCCCCTCATCCTGCAGATTCACCAATGAAACCATTAAGCAGAACTATTCACATATTTATCTGTTAAACTTTAAACCGGCAGCGTGAAATAAAAAGCACTTCCCTTTCCGATTTCACTCTCACCCCAGACCTTACCTCCATGCAGTTCCACTATACTTTTTACTATGAACAATCCCAGCCCGGTCCCCCTGGTTTCTATTACATTATCCCTGATACCACTGACTTGACGGAACTTTTCAAATATATTCTCTATGTCTCCCGGGGGGATACCGACTCCCGTATCTTTTACGGTAACCCTGATAAAAGACGGATTCTCTTCTGATTTACCGGCAGTAATCTTAATGTGTCCGCCCGAAGACTCAAACTTTATGGCATTGCTGAGAAGATTGGTCAGTACCTGCCGTATCCGGTTGGCATCCATGGATAATTCAGGAAGGTCATCCGAAAGCTCCGTCGTTAATTTGATGTTTTTCTCACTGCATGCCTTCTTAAACAGCGTTGTAACCTCATATATTACCGGCTTCAGTTCGGATTTCCTCTTTACCACCTTCATTCTTGCTGACTCTATTTTGGCAACGTCCAGCAGATCATTTATAAAATGCCCAAGCCTCACGACGTTGTTCTTTATCACGTACAGGTCATCCCTACCGTGTTTTTTGAATCCCTCCTCTCCCCCGCGTATCATTTCATTGATGTAAGACTCTATCGCCACCAGCGGTGAACGGAGTTCATGGGTTACGCCTGCGGTAAAATCCCTCTTCATCTGGTCCAGTTCCTTTAACTTCCCGCTCATCTTATTGAACTCCCCCGCAAGCCAACTCAATTCATTATTACCCCTTACCTTTATTCTCACGCCAAGATTGCCACGACCCACCTTACCAACCACCTTCACGAGTTTCCTGATGGGATTTGTTATGGTAAACGAAAGGAGCATGGAACCCAGCAAGCTAACGATAAAAACAAGCAAGGCAACTGTTATAAGCTGTTCCCTGTATGTCCGTATACTTTTATTTATTATTTCATCTATTTCTTCCTTTGAGAAACCTATACGGGCGGTCCCGACTTTTCTGCCTCTAATTTCTATAGGCAATGCCGCTTCCACAACCTCGCCGCCATTATCCATTTTAAGCGGCTGAAAAATCAAGCCGGGACTGCCGAAAGCCCTGAGACCGGCTTTGTCCTTAACGTATTCATAAATCAAGCCGGGTTCCGAATGCGAGATTATCCTGTTTTCGACATCAACAACCATCGCATAAATTACGGTATCGTTTGTTCCTTTTAACAATTTCACATAATTGGTAAGGAACAAATCATCTTCCCTATAAATCGACTCCTTCCCCACCTGCACAAGCCCCTTAAGCATGCTTATCTGAGTCTCTTTCTCCTGCTGCAATATATGCGTTTCTTCATCAATCATGACAAAATAACTTATGC
>JAUXBS010000243.1 GCA_030619245.1 Clostridia bacterium
CTTTTGTCAGGCCGTCAATGTTAGTTTCCGCAGGGCCTGTTTTTGTGACGGCTGAGCTTATTTCACCGAATATTCCAAATTTTTCAGTAAACATTAATCTTAATCCTGCCGAGTATTCCGGGCCCACTGCCACAAACCAGGCTGTTTCCCAGGTGTTTGAATAATCTGAGAATGTTGCATTTTCCATCAAGACATTAAGTTTTATCCCGCCCCCTATATACGGGATAAGCCCTTTGAAATTATATGAAAACTGCAGGCCCAGCACTAAGGTATACATCATAATTGATGCGCTTTCAACATCAAGAGGAGTTAATGCGGAATCCTCAATAAAGTTAAGCATGAGATTATTCTTAAAATAAATTGATACGTTATCATTAATTGGAACCACCCCGTCAAATCCAAAAGGATAAGAATCCCCATAGATTCCCTGGAATGTAGTACTCGCGGGGGTGAGTATTCCCCCCTTGAGGCCCATCCAGGATATGGGGGGGGCTTCTTGTTTCTTAGTATAGACAACCGGCGCGGTTACAGGCAGTGCGCGAGCAGGTTTTTCGTAGGTAACGTGTTTTTTCGCTAACCTGAATGTCAGGGTAGCGCTTCCCCCGGGTTCTACAGTTACTTCCTTGACCTCCGTTTCATAGCCTTCCCGGCTGACTGCAACTTTATGGCTGGTATTGGCTTTTAATCCTTCATAATCAAATTCACCGGAAAAGTTTGAAATCCCGGCTTTAACCCTGTCAATGTGTATGATTGAACCCGGCGGGTCTGTGATGATTGATAATTTTCCCAGGCCCGGCACTGAATCCCCGGATTTGCCTGTCAAGTGGGCGATTAAACTATTAGTCAGTTCAGTTGTTGAAAGATTTATCTTGCTGGTATTTTCACAGCCGGCACTGTCCGAAAAGGCTATTTCACCGGTCTCAATGCTGACAAGATTGATTATTATTTGATACATTTCCCCGAACTTGCCAAAACTCCCGGTTACCATATTCTGGACGTTTAATAGTTTTCCTATTTGAACCGCGCATTCCTGTGTGGTACAACCGGTTTGCTGAAAACCCTGTTCAGCCAGCAGTTTATCCATGTTCGCTTTTTCGACAACCCTGAAATACTTTGAGGAAACAAGGGCCATTCTGAAGAACTCTGAAGCAAAGATGCTGTCGGAGGCGGAAACACCTAATGGTTTGAAGTCTATTACTGCAATTGTAGTCCTGAGGGTTTCACTGGCAAAGGCAGGAAAACATATTATAAGGGTAAATATTATTAATAAGGTTATTTTCTTCATATTTTTAGGATAATATATTATAATATTATAAATGTCAATAATATTTTTACACATGCATTTTTTCGCGCCTGCTTGTTCTTACTATTTTTTATCTTGCTTGACAATATATGTATTAATAAATATAATACAAAAAAGTAAAAGTTGCCCTGCCGGGTTTTCAGGGTTTGAAAATGTTAAAGAGAATAGATGACTATCACTGGCTTGTCCCCAGGACAGGTGACATGAGGGTGGAGGGGCTGGTTTATACCTCAAAGGAAATGCTGTCCCATATTGAAAAAGAGGATGTGCTGAGGCAGGTCAGCAATGTGGCGACGTTACCCGGGATAGTGGGAAGGTCCATGGCGATGCCTGATGTTCACTGGGGTTACGGTTTCCCCATAGGCGGCGTGGCTGCCATGGATATTGAAGCCGGGGGCGTGATTTCACCCGGAGGTGTCGGGTATGACATCAACTGTCTTTCGGGAGATGCTTTTATCAAACATAAACATGGTTATTATTTAAGAATGGATGAGTTTGAAAATATGTGGCAGGGACAAAACATTAGATGTTTCGATGGTTATAATAATCAGATAGTAAATACAAAAATCATCAATTTTTTAAAACGAAAATCAAGGAAAGTTTTTGAAATCCGCACTAAAAGAAAAAGAACCATAATAGCTACGGAAGAGCATCCTTTTTATACAAAGGACGGTATGAAGAAGGTTAAGGATTTGGTCAGGAATACTGAGGTGGCAGTTTTGCCTTTTAAAGGTGTTCCTTATGAAAAGCCAGGTGATGAAATAATTGTAGCGGAAGAAGACATAAAAAAGGTTCTATTGGGATTGGAGAAGGATTCCAGGGGGCATGGATTAGAACAAATAATACTTCATTTGAAAAGAAGAGGGTTATTGCCCCTTAGATATGATTCTCCACAGCTTCCGTACCTGCTTAAGGTAATGGGGTATGTTTTCGGTGATGGAACTATTTATTTTGTCAACGGGAGAGGGAAAGGAAGCACCTGGTTTTACGGAAAACCCGAAGACCTTAAGGAGATACAGGAGGATGTAGGACGAATTGGTTTTAGTTGTTCAAGGGTTTATTTAAGGAAAAGGGAACACAGAATTAATACAGCTTATGGCAAGTTTGAATTTGAAAGCGTGGAAAGTTCCTGTAAAGTGGGTTCAAGCGC
>JAUXBS010000251.1 GCA_030619245.1 Clostridia bacterium
GAGGCCGGGGGTCAGTTCGTCTATGGTTACTTCCTTCATGATTTTTTTCTTTAAATCAAGAAAATGGATGGTATACTTCCTCTGCTCCATGCCGGTGACCACGATGTTCCACTGGGTATGCCTGGGACGTATTTTCTGCCCCTTGATCCTGACGTTGTATATGTAAGTTGATTTCCTGTTGGCCGCGGGGACAACGAATTCGTTAAAAACCATTGTGAATAACACTGTTGACAGGGCAAATACGAGCAGGGGTAATGAAATCTGGAATAAACTCACGCCGGAGGCCTTCATTGCGCTTATCTCATTGTTCCTGGATAAACTTCCCAGTGAAAAAAGGGTTGCAAGCAGTATGGATAAAGGCATTATGTATATTATCCATTCAGGCGTCCTCCAGAAGAAGTATTCAAGAGTGAGGAAGATGCCGGGTTTATACTTTATCAATGTATCGATCCTGTCGAAGAATTCTGATACATCAATGATAACCATGAATGCCATTATTACCATGAAAAAGGGTTTTATGAATTCATTTAACAGGTATTTCGTCAGTATGCGCATAGTATTCCTGAATCAAATTAAAGTTAACAAATTGAGGCCCGGCCCTTTCCCCGGTTTCGGAGAAGAGCCCTATTTTTTTGATATCCTGCAGATTAAAAATATTCCGACCAGCCCGAATACTATATTAGGTATCCACATTCCCAGCGCTGGATGAAGCACTCTTTTATCGGCAAGGGTTATCCCGACTGCCAGCAGGAAGTAATAAAGAAATATTACAATTAAACTCAGTCCGAATCCAATGGATTTGCCCCTGGAATGGGTTCTTATGCCCAGTGGGGCGCCCACCAGGCAGAACACCAGTCCCGCAATCGCAAACGACAGTCTCTGGTGCGTTTCTATCAGCATTGAAACAGCAGGAAGCCCCTTTTCCCTGAGGTTTGAAATTTCTTTCCTTATTTCGCCGCTGTTCATTTCCCTGATGCGTTTTGTGACTTTCGGGGTATTCCCCGCGGAGTTAAGGACTATATCATAGGTTTTAAATTCAATTACATTATATTTATCGGGGGAATCCTTTTTCCTCTGGCGTATATTGCCGTCAAATAAATGGAGTACTATGGCGTCGTTGCTGCTTTCCACGTTACCGCGCGCAGCAGTGATTAAAGTGGGCAGTTCGTTCTTCTTCATTTGATAGATAATGATACCGGAGAGTTTTGACTTCCTGTGTTTGATGCTTTCCACGTAAATACGGTAATCAGAGATGTTGATAAATGTGTGTTCCTCTAATTTAAGTACGGGGTTCTTATATATAAGTTTATAGTATAATTTACGGAACTTGTACAGGTAACCGGGTGATATGTTCTGGTTGAAGGGTATGAGTAAAAGGCTCAGCACCAGTGAAAAAATGACTACGGGAGCAATGATCCGGAGTAATGATACCCCGGAAGACCGTAATGCCATTATTTCATTATCATTTGAAAGCCGGCCGAAACACAGGAGAGCCCCGGCAAGAAAAGCCATGGGAATGGTCATGGTCAAGAGGGATGGCAGCAGGTAGCCGAGAAGCTGAATGACAAGCAATAAATCTATGCCCCTGTTAATTACCAGCCTGACCAGGTCAAAAATCCTGTCGACCAGCAGGATAAAGGTGAATACAATAAGCCCCATAAGGGTAGGGGGGATGAACTCTTTTAATATATACCGCGTAAGTATTTTCATTAAGTATTATTATACATAATTTTACTAAGTTTTACAAATTTAATGGAAACAGTCCCCATTAACGCCCATTAACATTAAATTTAGAAGATTTTTGTTGAATAAATATCGAAATAATATAAAATATAATTGTATTTACTATATATTATGAATAAATCAATAATAAAATTATTATTTACTCTTTTAATGGTTTTCTTTTTCTTTGCCGGTTATGCCCGGGCGCAGGAAGAGGGCATAATTGAAGAACTTGAAAATTTCCTTGAAGAAAACAAGGTTCTTGAATTTAACGGGGATGACTGGAAGCGCATGAGGATTGAGAAGGAAAAGGGTATCTTTAAGGCCGGGGAAATTGTTGAAGTTCCGGTGGAGGGGGAAGTGAAGGAAGCGGAAGAGGGTAAAAAGGTGTATAAGCCGGCGCCTCCTAAATCAGGCGGGTTAATAGACGTGATACAGCTTCCCTATGAATCACAGTTAAGTATTTCAGGCAGGCAGGAAATAAGAATTGAAGCGGAGTATAAATACCGGGACAGAAAAGATGATAATATAAAACCCCAGATTGTACCGGGGATGGAACAGGCGACACAGGTCAGGATAAAGGGGACCGTGGGTGAGAGGATAAAGGTTGACGTGGATTATGACGCCCACGGGAA
>JAUXBS010000276.1 GCA_030619245.1 Clostridia bacterium
ATATACGGAAGCTAATTGAAGGTATAGACATTGTTGATTTATCTCGATTGGTTGTTTCAGATATCCCTGAATGGTTAATCAGGATTGAACAGGTCAGGGAGGCATGTACCATAGTAATGCTGGTAACCCTCAGCCTGCTGGTTGAGAAGGGCAAATGGAGGAGATTATCGGTATTCCTGTGGACTTTTGCCGTGTGGGATCTGGTTTATTATGCAGGGCTTAAATTATTTCTTGGCTGGCCTCCTTCCATAACCACTGTGGACTGTCTTTTCCTCATTCCCTGCCCGTGGATTGCTCCTGTTTATGTGCCGGTAATAGCTTCAATATTGATGATAATAGTTTCTGTTGTAATAATTAATAAACAGGCATTAATGACCCCGGAAAATAAATAAAATGAAGAACATGGACCAGAAACAAAAGTTAAAGGATTTCCTGCCTGAAAAACTATATAAACTGCTGATGGATATTGGCAGGGTTGGCGAAAAAATGGATTCACCGGTATACCTGGTGGGCGGTATAGTCCGTGATCTGATGCTTGGCAGGAAAACCCTTGATGTTGATGTGGTGGTTGAGGGTGACGGCATAAAATTCGCCAGGCGGCTGGAGAGGGACCTGGGCGCGGTGGCGGTCACGTATGAAAAATTCCGTACCGCGTCGTTGATGTTTAAAAAAGACTTAAAAATCGATGTGGCAACAGCAAGAACAGAATTATACAAGTCACCCGCGGCATTGCCGGAGGTAAGGGAAAGCACTATAGAGAAAGACCTTTACAGGAGGGATTTTACCATGAATGCCATGGCCTTGAAGCTCATCGGCCCCGGGGCCGGCGAGGTGCTGGATTTATACAATGGCATGATGGATATAAAAAGCGGGACGGTGCGGGTACTGCATGACAGGAGTTTCATTGATGACCCGACGAGGATATTCAGGGCGGTAAGGTATGAACAGCGATATTCATTCAAAATGGACGGCAAAACAGAAGGGTTGTTAAAGCATGCCGTGAAGAACGGGTATATAGAAAAACTCAGGGGCTACAGGTTAAGGAATGAGTTAGTGTTGATACTTGGAGAAGAAGCGCCCGGTAAGCCGTTGAGGCGCATGAGGGAGCTGGGATTACTGGAGCACATCCATCCGGATATCAAATTATCCAATAAGGCGCTGGGCAGGATGAAGGGAAAACCGGCCGGTATAAGGGAAAAATGGCTTTTCAATTTACTGGTGCTGACTGAAAAATTATCAGAAACCCAGAAGTTGCAGATGTGTAAAAAACTTAGTTTTAATAAAAAATATATTAATATAATTATAAGAAATAGTTAATATTATAAATAATCTATTTGACTTTTGATAGGAAGATTGATATTATCGTATGATTTAATTGTATAGAAATGTTATAAAATTATGAATATACCAATAAGTTTACAATTAGTAACATTGCTGTTCGCTATAGTATTTCATGAATGCGCTCATGGCTGGATGGCTTATAAATGCGGGGATGATACTGCCAGGGACATGGGCAGGCTGACATTGAATCCATTTGCTCATATTGATATGTTTGGTACTATATTATTACCGGTATTCCTGGTATTGTCCGGCTCAGGTTTTGTTTTTGGCTGGGCTAAGCCGGTACCTATTAACCCGGCTAATTTCAATAATCCCAAAAATGATATTATAAAAGTCGGAGCCGCGGGCCCACTGTCAAACATTATTATTGCTGTAGCGTCCACGTTGCTGATATGGATGATTCAAATATCAGGAATGCCAGTAACTAATGCAAGTATCACTTTATTGAACGTTTTGGTATTCAGTGTATTTATCAACCTGTTACTGGCTGTTTTTAACCTGATTCCCATACCGCCGCTTGACGGTTCACAGATACTGGCGGGGTTTATGACGGCAAGGCAGAGCATGATGTATGAAAGGATAAGGCC
>JAUXBS010000258.1 GCA_030619245.1 Clostridia bacterium
AATTTCAGGCGCATTTATATACCACTGCTTTCTCGGAGGGTCCATATCAGGCCAGTTATAGGAAGTAAGCCTCCCTTCCACCCTCCAGCTTACTATTTCATCATCTTCATAATCATCCGGGAAATAAGCAAAAGTCTTATACTCAACCGGATAATAAGGGTATGAATACCTGTCATCTTCATCAGCCGACTGAGAACCGTAAAACCTGCCGACTTTACTTGCCTTCTTCCAGGGCATTTCATATTCTTCCTTCTCGCTATTATATGTGGCGCGCTGTTTCCACTTCTGGCGCCAGATTGTCTTTTTCACGGTAAGGTCATATTCATTCGGCACTTCAACTGTTTTCATTCCCTTCTGCCTGGTTAATTTATCCTCTTTTTTCTTCTTTGGGGGCCTCATCAACTCTTCCCAGGTTGCCCTGTGCGTGTAAAGCCCTGAGGCATGGTCTTTATTGCCAAAACCCGTAAACGACGGGATGGGAATCGCAATCCCTGATGAGTTGTTTGCTTTTATTATATACATTGCTTCGCTGAAGGCGATAGCCGACCAGGGTATTTTTGCGAACCTGCCTTGTATCTTTGATATATTCAAAGCTGTTTTCCAGCACTTCATGATTGCTGCAAAAAGCAATAACACAATACCTCCCGCGCCTGCGGCTAAAGCAATAAAATATGCAGGCAGCATCAACGCTATGGAAACATAACAGGCCTCAATGGCATTGTTCATGGCAACGAGAACATTCAGCCCCCTTGCCTGCCAGGTTGCGGCAGAAATCGCCGCGCTGTCCGCAACGTTCTGCAGGTGTATTTTTGTTTTAATAATATCCCCCACGCCCGAAACATAGAAAATAAACGCTATGAGGACCGGGATGACTATAACCACAATCACCATTGCCTGCCCTCTGTTATTTCTAGCTTTATAAATAAGATTAAACATATTATATCCTAAAACATACTTATAAAATCAGGAGTAAAAGGCGGCCCTATTTCAACGGGCATGGTTGCTTCTCCCGTAATAGTAATAAATGACAACTCACCCTTGCCTTTACCCGTTAATGATTCATCATTCTTGAATATTTTGCACACAATTGGGATTAACGGTTTATACCGGTAAACCAGCCTTACTGTCAGTTCCGGCGAATCCTCCCTCATGCATATCTTTCTTAAATTTGTCAGGGTGTTTTCATCGGGGGTTTCTACCTCAAGAGAAAATATCGTATCCGCAATCCTTCCTGCCAGGCCGGACATATTTCCTGTCAGGGGATTATCTTCCGGGTTACCTGCGCTTATCCCCGGCGCCAACTTCGCCACGGGGCTCATTGCCATCAATGCGGCGAGCCTTATCTTCTTAACGTCAAACCTGCCTTCATTATTATAGTTCACAATTCCGACCCTGCATGAAGAATACGCAGCGTAGTTTACAAACATCTTAATACTGTATATCAACGCGAACTGCATTATCCCCAGGATAATGAGCATCAAGATAGTGATAATAAGAATAAATTCTATCAGCGCCTGGCCCTTATTGCATTTCTTATCATGGATATTCATTTAATGGTTACCAGGACAATAAGTGTTCCCACTGCTATCGCAAATCCGTATGGAACAGCAATACTTCCTTTCTTCCCGGGATATTCAACCTTCATACCCGGGGATAACAGGGAGTAAAAGAAACGGAATACCTTTCTTAAACTGCTCACGAGTTTCCTTCTCTTAATAAGGATAAATATAGTAATTAGTGCGGCTGTTAATGAAGAATAAACAATACTATGTAAAAGAAAAGAATAACCCTTCAAAGCTCCTATGGCGGCAAAGAGTTTTATGTCTCCTCCCCCTATTCCTTTTTTTATAAAGAATGGCAGGAATACAACAGCCCCAATAAAAAACCCTGCCATGCTGTTGACCAATCCGTTTATCCCCTGTAAATAATAATTCAATGCCAACGCTGTTATTATTACAGGAAACGTTAAAAGATTTGGTATCCTGGCATGCGCAAGGTCCATGTAGCCCGCGGTAATCAAAAACAGAATTAAGATGTATTCCGGAAAGTATAACCTCAAGGGTTTCCCTTTATTTTAACTGGCCTATATCGCTTGCTCCCTTGTCTGAATCATATTGCGATGATGCTTTTTCAGTTTGTTCTGTAATTGCTCTCCCTGCTTTTACCCCTGTATCCCTGCTCTGTTTTCCGATAAGCCTTATGACCACTATTGCAGCTATAATTACCAAAGCGATGATAATTATATACTCTGTCATCCCC
>JAUXBS010000205.1 GCA_030619245.1 Clostridia bacterium
AAGAAGGATATTCTATGGTTTCTGAAATTAAACCGCAAGAAGGAATAAGAATCATTGATGAAACCGGAAAATCTAAGAAGGCAGAAAAAAAAGCTGAACGCATAAAGAAAAAACAGCATAAACAAGACAAGAAACAATCAACAGAAAAATATCAAATGGAAACAGAAATTGAAACAAATGAATTTGACGAAATGATGAGTGAAAAGCGTTTCCTACGGTATACTGAACAATTTGAAAAAGAAGAATATAAACAAAGAGAACGCTATGAAAAACTTCAAAGGCAGGAAGATGAAAGAAATAACATGCTTGAAACGAAAAGAATTAACAGAATAAAATCAAAAGATGAGCAAAAAAGACAAAGAGAAATTCTCTATGAGAATCAAAGAATGCTCAGACAACAGAGAAGAGATGAATCTGCCCAAAAGTTGCTTGAAAAAAAGATTTCCGCCATTGAAGCAAAAGCAGAAATGAAAGAAGAGTTAGATATAATTGAGAATAAGATAAAGTTTCAAATTATGAAAAAGTATAAAACGAAAAAAGAGAGAAATAATATTGATAAGATGAGAAGATATGCAAATAACCTGAGAGAAAACATTAAAAATATTAATAAAATGTTGAAGAGAAAAGATTAATGTTAAACTACTTAATCAAGCGGATAATACTTATCATACCATTGCTTCTGGGTATCAGCATACTGACTTTTACTATCATTCACCTCGCACCCGGCAATCCTATTGACATGGTAACTTCACTCAACCCTGATATTGACGCAAATGCCAGGGCCAGGCTGAACTCCCTTTACGGCCTGGATAAACCTCTATGGGTCCAGTACTGGGAATGGTTGAAAAGGCTTGCCACTCTTAACTTCGGGAATTCCTTCAAAGACGGCCGGCCGGTTATTGAAAAAATAGCAGAAAGGCTGCCTCCTACAATTCTCCTCAATGTATTATCACTTATACTGATATTCTTTTTTGCGCTTGTAATAGGAATAAGTTCCGCGGTAAGGCAGAACACGCTTTATGATAAAAGCATGACCATATTTGTCTTCCTGGGATTTTCTATACCTGTATTCTGGCTCGCCCTGCTCCTGATGCTGTTATTCGGAGTTATTTTAGGTATATTGCCCATCTCCGGCATGCATTCGGTCAACTACGCTCAATTATCAACTGCCGGAAAGCTGTTTGATTTGCTCAAGCACCTGCTCCTGCCTGTCTTTGTATCCGCTTTTGGAGGGCTGGCTTACCTTTCGCGTTATTCACGCTCAAGCATGCTTGAAGTTATACGCCAGGATTATATCAGAACCGCACGAGCAAAGGGCTTGCCTGAAAAGACTGTCATTTATAAACATGCCTTGAGGAATGTATTGATACCCATTGTAACACTGCTGGGACTATCACTCCCCGTATTGATAAGCGGGAGTGTAATATTTGAGACCATATTCGCCTGGCCGGGAATCGGGAGGCTGGCGTACCAGGCAATAATGTCCCGGGACTATCCCGTAATACTGGGGGTAAGTATTATTGCAACTGTACTGACATTAATGGGAAATCTCCTGGCAGATATAACATATGCATATATTGACCCAAGGGTAAGGTACAAGTAAGGGGTCAGGTCTCGACATTTAACAAAAGGTAGCAGTAAACAATGTTATATAATAGACCTGATTATTGGCAGATAATTAGTTGGTAGACTAATTCAGCTTTTGTAAAATGTTGAGACCTGACCCCTGTAATTATAAAGTATAATAGATGTTGAAGCTGAGGCCATGATTATGTGGAAAATACTGTTTACAAGATTTATAAAAAATAAACTGGCAATAATAGGCGCCCTGGTAATCCTGTTTCTTATGGTCATTGCAATTACAGCCCCCATGATTTCACCTTATGACCCAACTGAACAGGACATAGCGCACAGGCTGGAAGCCCCGTCATTCAAACACTTTTTTGGCACTGATGAACTTGGCAGGGATGTTTTTTCAAGAGTTATCTACGGTACCAGGATATCGTTGCTGGTCGGCTTCGTAGCGACAGGCATCGCAATATTTATCGGCATAGTGCTTGGCCTGTCATCCGGCTATTTCGGAGGGTTTGTTGATACGATAATAATGAGGCTGGTTGATATTTTTCTTTGCATTCCAACATTTTTTCTTATACTAATGGTAATAGCGTTCCTGAAGCCAAGCATCTGGAATGTTATGATAGTAATAGGAATTACCGGCTGGCCCGCTCTTACAAGAATGATAAGAAGTGAATGCTTATCAATAAAGGAACGGGAGTTTATCCAGTCTGCAAGAGTCCTGGGCCTCAGTAATAAAAGAATAATGTTCGTACATTTACTGCCGAATGTCCTGGTGCCTATCCTGGTATCCGCGACTCTCGGGATTGGGGGCGCAATACTTACCGAATCAGCGTTGTCCTTCCTGGGGCTGGGAGTCCAACCGCCAACTCCAAGCTGGGGGAACATACTAACTTCGGGGAAAGACTACATTAACTATGCCTGGTGGCTCTCTCTTTTCCCGGGATTTGCAATACTGGTAACGGTCCTTGCGTATAATCTTTTAGGAGAAAGCCTGAGGGATGTTTTTGACCCCAGGATGAATGAATAACAAAAATGGCAAATATACTTGAAATTAAAAATCTTTCCGTTGAGTACAGTAAGGGCAGGAAGGTCATTCCGGCCCTGAGGAATGTTTCTGTTTCACTCCGGGAAAAAGAGATAATCGGTATCGTGGGCGAGTCAGGCTGCGGCAAGAGTACGCTGGCGCATGCAATACTGAGGCTTATCCCCGAGAATGAAGGCAGTATAACATCAGGGAAAATCATATTCAGCGGAAATGAATCAACCGGATTAAATATCCTGGAATTGAATAATAATGAATTGAGAAAAATAAGGGGAAACAGGATATCCATGATATTCCAGGACCCCTTTAACTCGCTTAATCCTGTTTTTAAAGTCGGCGAACAGATTAT
>JAUXBS010000099.1 GCA_030619245.1 Clostridia bacterium
ATCATGGCAGGGAGCGGCGAAATGGCGCTTAAAGTCCTTCCTGATACGAAAAAGGAATTCCCCGGCAAGTACATACTTATTCTTGAAGGCGCCATACCTACTGCTGATAAGGGTGTTTATTGCGAGGTTGGCGATAAGGCATTATTAGAAGTTTTTAAAGATCTGGCAAAGGATGCTCTTGCGGTAATAGCGCTGGGAGAGTGCGCGGCTTTCGGAGGTATTCCTGCCGCGGAGCCCAACCCGACCGGGTGCAAAGGGGCTATGCAGGTATTAAAGGAAAGCAAGCTGGACGTTCCTATAATCAATATCCCGGGTTGCCCGCCGCATCCCGACTGGTTCGTTGGCACAGTGGCTTGTGTGCTGTTAAACGGTTTAGATATTGAGTTGGACGGCCTTGCAAGGCCCAGGTTGTTCTACGGCGGATTGATTCATGAGAACTGCCCCAGGAGGCCTGATTTTGATAAGGGAAAGTTTGCGGAAAAATTAGGCGATGACGGGTGTTTATATGAACTGGGCTGTAAGGGCCCTTACACCAGCGCTGACTGCCCTGAAAGGCAGTTTAACAGCGGTATTAACTGGTGCATAAAGAACGGTTCCCCCTGCCACGGCTGCGTGGAACCGGAGTTTCCCGATGGTTTGTCGCCTCTTTATAAGAAGTTGAAATAAGGATAGGTTTAAAAGGAAGGAGAAAAAATGAAGAAAATAACTATTAATCCTATTACCCGCATAGAAGGCCACCTGAAGGTTGAGGTGATGGTGGATAAAGGTGAAATCAAGGAAGCCGCGTCAACAGGCAGTTTGTTCAGGGGCTTTGAGATTATTCTGAAGGGAAGGCACCCGCTTGACGCGAACCGCTTTACCCAGAGGATATGCGGTGTATGCCCTGCCGCTCATGCAACAGCTTCCACTCTATGCCTGGATGATGCCCTGAAGGTTAAAGGTAAAATAACCGATAATGCCAGGATAGTCAGGAACCTTATATTTGGCAGTAACTACCTTCAATCCCACATACTGCATTTCTATCATCTCACGGCCCTGGATTATGTTGACGTGACGAGTGTGGCCAAGTACCGGGGTGATAATCCGGCATTGAAATCAATAAATGATTTTATTGCGCGCGGCCAGTTGTTCCCGTTTGTCCCGAGGTATGAAGGTGACTACCGGTTTAAGGACGAGGAGAACATTGAACTGGTTGACCATTACGTGCAGGCGCTTAATATGAGGATGAAAGCGCATGAAATGCTTGCAATATTCGGCGGCAAGATGCCGCACAACGTGGGGACTGTCGCGGGAGGGGTAACCTGTAATATAACAACGGATAAAATAGTCAACTTTTTATGGAGGGCAAAGGAGTTGAAGGAATTTGTTGATAATATATACATACCGGACGTGCTTAAGGTAGCGGGAGCCTACAGTGATTATTTTGAAATAGGAGCCGGGTGCGGGAACCTGCTTTCGTACGGGGCTTTTGAACTTGAAGGCAACGAAAGGCTTTTTAAGGCCGGCACCGTTTCCTCGGACCTTAAAAAATGCGATATAGATATAGCAAAAATTACTGAGGATGTAAAATCCTCATGGTTCGCTGATTCATCTACACACAGGAATCCTGCTGAAGGCGAAACTGTCCCGGAACCCGGCAAGAAGGACGCTTACTCATTCATAAAATCACCGAGGTATGACGGTAAGGTTTACGAACTCGGGCCGTTGTCCAGGATTGCAGTGAACTACGTCAGCGGAGATGAAAAGGTAAAGACGCTGGTTGACACGGTCCTGAATAAGTTCAAGGCAGGCCCTGATAAATTATTTTCTGTTCTCGGCAGGCATGCGGCGCGGGCCATTGATGCCAGGGTGGTTGTTGATGCCATGATAGAATGGGTACAGCAGTTGAAGCCGGGCGAACCGGTATTCACTTCATATGAAATACCTGAAGAAGCAACAGGTATTGGAGTAACGGAGGCTCCCCGCGGAGGTGTGGGGCACTGGATAACCATCAAGGATAAGAAGATAGAAAGGTATCAGGTTATTACGCCGACTGCGTGGAATGCTTCTCCGAAGGATGATAAGGGCCGGCCCGGACCGATAGAACAGGCCCTGATTGGCGCTAAAATAAAAGATGAGGATAATCCGTTTGAAATTGTAAGGATAGTCCGTTCCTTTGACCCCTGCCTTGCGTGTTCCGTGCACCTCGTTGATTACAGGGGTAATGAAATAGGGGTGGTTGATGCCGGGTGCTGAGCGCATACTTATCCTTGGGGTGGGGAATATACTGCTTAAGGACGAGGGTATTGGAGTGCATGTTACAAGGGAACTGGAAAAAAACAACCTTCCCGACAACGTTGAGGTAATGGATGCCGGCACTGCTGTTCTTGACATGATGCCGTATTTTGAGAATGTTAAAAAACTGATTGTGATTGACGCTGTCAGGGCAGGCAGGGAACCGGGGACTATTTACAGGTTTGCGCCTGAAGACATATATGAGAACAAGAAGATGTCCCTTCACCAGATGGGGCTCTTAGAGGTGCTGACCATGTCAAGGGAAATAGGAAAATGCCCCGGGGACGTAATTGTTATCGGGGTGGAACCTGAGATAATAAAACCCGGGCTGGGTTTATCTGAGAAATTAAGCCGTAAAGTGCCGGATATAGTAAACATGGTAATTAAGGAAATCAAAGGAGGCCAGGATGATTCTTTCTGAACAAAAACCAATGGAGGAGATCCTTGAACTGCTGAAAAATGAAAAGAATATATTCATCATCGGTTGTGACGGTTGCGCGGAGGTCTGCAAGACCGGAGGCGAGGAGGCCTGCAGTAAGCTAAAGTCTGAACTTGAAAAGGCAGGCAAGAAGATTGCGGGCTGCATAAACGTGGATTTCCTCTGCAATAAGGTGCTTGACCGGTTAAGGATAAACAGGAATATGGATGTTATTAAGGATGCGGATTCAATACTCGTGCTTTCCTGCGGCATAGGAGTACAGGCAGTAGGCGCTGTGATTGAAAAAGCAGTACGCCCTGCAAATAACTCTGTTTTCGTGGGCGGCTTCCAGGGGCTGTGGCCTTCCGAAGAGAGGTGTGAGGAATGCGGCCAGTGCTACCTCGGGATGACTTCGGGGATATGTCCCATAACGGCATGCACCAAGGGGCTTCTAAACGGTCCCTGCGGGGGCGCGCTGAACGGGATGTGCGAAGTTGACAAGGAAAAAGAATGCGGTTGGCACAATATCTATGAAAGGTTAAATAAACTTGGTAAACTGGGCGATATGGACAGGTTTGTAGAAGCCAGGGATTACAAGAAGATGATGCCTGGCA
The DNA here is from genome assembly GCA_030619245.1 of Clostridia bacterium. GTDB lineage: Bacteria > UBA6262 > WVXT01 > WVXT01 > JAUXBS01 > JAUXBS01. The sequence continues at coordinate 3,307 of JAUXBS010000099.1, forward strand.
AGAAGGTAAGAAACAGCAAGTTTTATAATATTGAAGTTGAAGAGGAGGAAACGGTAAATGAGTAAACTTTCAGAGGCGTTGAAAAATAAGAAGTTTGCCGTAACAAGCGAGGTCGGCCCGCCAAAAGGCATGAATATTGATACCTGTATTGAAGACGCTGAATTAATAAAAGACCTGGTGACTGCGATAAACGTTACCGATAACCAGAGTGCTGTCATGAGGATCAGTTCCACGGCAATATGCCATAAATTGGTGGAAAAGGGTATGGAGCCGGTGTTCCAGATGGTCTGCAGGGACAGGAACAGGATTGCTCTGCAGTCGGACATGCTCGGGGCCTGGCTGCTGGGTATTGAAAACGTGCTGTGTCTTACGGGGGACCATAACAGCCTTGGCGACCATCCGGGTTCAAGGCCGGTTTTTGACCTTGATTCGGTACAGTTAATAAAGGCGATAAGTGATTTGAACGGCGGGCATGACATGGTTGGTAATGAGCTTGAAGGTTCTCCTGATTTTTTTCACGGGGCGGTTGTTACACCCGAATCAGACCCCGTAGAGCCCCAGATAATAAAAATGAAGAAGAAGATTGATGCCGGAGCAAAGTTCTTCCAGACCCAGGCGGTTTACAGCCCTGAGGTGTTTGAGAAGTTCATGAACAAGGTGCAGAAGTTCAACGTGCCGGTAATGGTTGGGATTGTAGTGCTGAAGTCCGCGGGCATGGCGAAGTTTATGAACGCGAACGTTGCCGGGGTAAACGTTCCGGAAGCAATTGTAAAGGAAATGGCTGATACTCCCAAGGAGGACAGGGCAAAGAAATCGGTTGAAATATCAGCGCGAATCATACGCAGGGTAAAGTCAATGTGCCAGGGCGCGCATATAATGCCTCTTGGCTGGGATAAACACGTTCCTGCCATTCTTGAACAGGCGGAGCTTTAAAAGGTGAATGCGGCAGTGAAGAATAGGATACCAGGCAGGACAATAAACAGGCTGACACTGTATAAACGCTACCTTGAATACCTGCTTGAGATGGACAGCGGTAACAATTATATTACATCCAGTGAACTGGGAGAAGAGACTCATTTCAATTCTGCTATCGTTCGCAGGGATCTTTCCTGTCTTGGCCAACTCGGGCAGAGAAAGGTCGGATATAAGATAGACGAGTTATGCAAAACAATAAACAAGGTCCTCGGGCTGGATAAAACCTGGGATGTTGCGCTCATAGGGGTGGGAAACCTCGGTAAGGCGCTGGCGGTTTACCGGGGATTTGAAAAGCTGGGTTTTAAAATAGTTGCAATATTTGATAATGACAGGTTTAAGATTGGAAAGAAGTGGAAGGGGGTAAAGATACAGGACATGAAGTACATTTCAAAGATAGTAAAACAGAAGAGGATTAAAATCGCCATAATCGCGGTTCCGTTTAAGGCTGCTCAGGAAACGGCTGACCTGTTGATTAAATCCGGGATAAAGGCAATACTAAATCTTGCTCCAACGAGGCTGACCGTTCCTGACGGTATAAAGTTACGCAGTATAGACCTTGCGGTTAAATTGGAAAACCTGAGCCATTTGCTTGTAAGGGATAGATAGAAGCGCTGGCGCTTACCTTCCGAAAATCATCTTGATTGAAACAAGCATCATGATAATACCAAAAATCCTTTTAAGCGTGTCTGCTTGAATAATGTTTGCTAATTTCGCTCCAAACAATCCTCCGAGCACAAATCCCAGGCAGGCAAAAGCGGCAATCCTGAAATCCACATTACCGTTTTTGTAATATGTCAGGACAGCCAGAATGCCTATGGGTGGGAGCATGATGGTAAGGGCTGTTCCCTGCGCCATATGAGCTGATAAGCCAAAAAGATAAATGAATGCGGGGACCATGAGTAATCCGCCCCCTATCCCGAGTAAACCACTAAGTATCCCTGCTAAAAGACCAATTGCCAGGCACAAAACTATATTTGTCATTTTAAATACTCCTTTCCTTTATTGTGTCTATTCTATCATTATTAGTTCCTTGTTTCAATTATAAAAACATTATTTTCTGTACACTCTATAAAGTGGGTGCATCCCCGCAATTGTAATACTGTTTAGGGACAGATTATAATGATGGTAGGTGCTATTGGACAATTTAATTCCGCGAGCGCTCACGTGAGCAGGCTCGCTCTCGTTTTCGTTTATCCTGAGCGAAGTCGAACGGGCAAGCGCCGGGGTCAAACC
>JAUXBS010000048.1 GCA_030619245.1 Clostridia bacterium
AAGAAAAGCCATTCTTGAAGCAAACGGAAAATATATATTATTCACGGACGCAGACCTTTCCACCCCTGTTGAAGAAGTTGAAAAATTATTATCTCAACTTAAAAAGGGGTATGATATAGCAATCGGCTCAAGAAGCCTGGCCGGCTCAAACATTATGCTCCGCCAGCCTTTATACCGCGAGTTTATGGGAAAGGTATTCAACAGGTTTGTCAGGTTATTCGCGGTAAAACCATTCGTTGATACACAATGCGGGTTTAAACTATTCCGCAGGGACGCGGCAAATACAATATTTAAGGAACAGAAATTGAACGGCTTCGCGTTTGATGTTGAGATACTGTACCTGGCGATAAGGAACGGATTCAAAATAAAGGAAGTCCCGATAAAATGGCTCAATTCCCCGCACAGCAAGGTAAGCCCCATTTCAAGCTCAATCGGAATGTTCGTTGATTTAATAAGAATAAAGAATATTCACCGCAAATAAACAGCGCTGCAAGACAGGGCTGGCTTAAAAAATAAAATGAAAACACACATATCAATAGTAATACTTATATTAGTTGTTTCATCGGTAATTTATTCAAATTCACTGGATAATTCCTTTCAATACGACGATGCTTTCAACATAGTTGAAAATACCCTGATAAGAGACTTCAAAAACATCCCCGCGTTCTTTACTAAACCCGTTTCCAGCAGTTCACCCAGGTGGAAGGCCGGGTACAGGCCTCTTTTAATGACTTCCTTTACAATAAATTATAAACTCGGGAAACTTAATGTCAGGGGATATCATATCGTAAATATCCTCTTTCATATTATGAATTCAGTGCTTGTTTACGTGTTAATATTTACTGTTCTAAGTTTAGGTGAAAAGAAAGAGGAACTACCTGAAAACCGCAGCGTGAAATACATTATTTCATTATTCGTCTCGCTTTTATTTGCAGTTCACCCCATAAACACGGAAGCGGTTAATTATATATGGCAGCGGTCTGTTTTGATGGCTTCGTTTTTTTACCTGGTAACCATAATATTATTTATAAGGTATTTTAAAGCAAATAAATTCATAATACTATTTTTCTCAATGATTTCCTATGCGCTGGCTCTTTTAAGCAAGGAAATAGCGATTTCCCTTCCTATAATAATCATGGTTATTGACCTTTATTTTATCTCTGGTTTTAACAGGGACAGATTTATTCAACATTTTAAGAAATACCACTCTTTATTCCTGTTAATTACGCTCCTGTACCTGGTTATGAGGTTTTTCGGGCACGGGGCCATAAAAGAATTCAGTTCACCGGACAAGACAGGTATGTTCAAGTATTTTATAACACAACCCGGGGTAATCATTGAATATTTAAAACTAATATTTTTCCCGGGGGGACTCTCTATTTACCATGATTATCCTGTCGCTAAAGGAATCACGGATGTAAATGTTTTATTTTCCCTGGCGGTGATATTACTGGCTATACTGGTTAGTATTAAGTTAATAAAGGTTTCAAGGCTCGCCTCGCTGTTCATTTTGTGGTTTTTCATCGTATTGCTGCCAACTTCAAGTATCCTGCCGCTTCATATAATAATGAACGAGCACAGGTTGTATCTGCCGTGTATCGGAATATTTACCGCGTTTACGGCCCTGCTGTTCAAGTTAATACATGATAAACCGCGCAGGAAATTCCTGATTGCTTTTTTATCAATAATCATAATTGTATTCTCTATGCTTACATTGAAAAGAAATACAGAATGGAAAGATGAATACACCCTGTGGTCAGAAACAGTCAGGCAATACCCGGAAAATGCTCACGCGAACAATTACCTGGGCATGGGAATATTTGATAAAGGCTTAATTGACAGGGCAATTGAACTGTTTGAAAAATCAGTGGAACTCGTTCCCGGCAATTCTTTTTTTCGAAACAACCTGGGTTCTGCTTATGCCAGCAAGGGACTCATCGACAAGGCAATTATGGAGTTTGAAGAAGCAATAAGACTGAACCCCGAAAGGTATGATGTCTATAATAATCTTGGAAACGCTTATTTTTTGAAGAAATTTTATGACAGGGCCATAGAATATTATAAAAATGCTATATTATTGAACCCGTCTAATATTGACGCCTATGACAATCTCATTCGTACTTATTCAGAAAAAAACATGAATGCGGAGGCAAAGGAAGTATATGAAAGAGCTTTGAAAATAGACCCCAATTCCTTAAAACTCAGGAATCTACGAGTCAAGTTTCGTTGAAGCAGTAAACAGCTTAATATGCTTTAAAAGGAGGTATATAATGGCGTTAAAGTTCGGGACCAGCGGGGTAAGGGGATTAGTTACGGAAATGACCGGCCTTGAATGTTACCTGTACACAAAGGCCTTCGTAAAACACCTTAAATCAAAAACAGCGCCTGAAGCAGTATCACTTGCGGGAGATTACAGGAACAGCACGCCCGAGATAAAGAAGGCTGTTTCCCTGGCCCTGCAGGACGAAGGACTGAAGGTTGACAACTGCGGCGACATACCCACCGGGGCCTTAACGCTTCACGGCATTACCTGTAAAAGGGCAAGTATAATGGTAACCGGAAGCCATATCCCCGAAGACAGGAACGGTATAAAATTCAACATGCCCTGGGGTGAAATTCTCAAGGAAGACGAAACCAGTATAACCAAATTCTACAAAGAATTAAAAAATGAACGGCTGCCGGATATCTTTAATGAAAACGGCGGTTTTAAATCCGGCGTTTCCGTTGATGCCGGCATTCTCAATCGTGACGCCGAAGAAGCATACATTTGCAGGTATATAGATTTCTTTCCTCATGAATGCCTCAAAGGGCTAAAAATAGTCCTTTACGAACACTCTGCGGTAGGCAGGGACATCTTTATAAAAATGTTCACACAGCTCGGCGCGGAAATCATCCGGGCCGGCCGTTCAGACAAATTCATTCCTTTAGACACTGAAGCGGTCAGGGACACTGAATCGCTGTCCGAATGGGTACTGGACAATAAAGCAGACGCCCTTATTTCAACCGACGGTGATTCTGACAGGCCCCTGCTGGTGGATGAAAATGGGAAAGTCGTGCGCGGGGATGTCCTTGGAATAATTGTTTCAGATTTCCTGGAAGCTGATTCTGTTTCCACCCCGGTAAGTTGTAACACCGCTCTTGAAAAATGCAATAGATTCAAAAACATATCCCGGACAAAGATAGGGTCGCCTTACGTTATAGCTTCAATGAACAACGCTGTAAAGGAAGGCTATAAAACAGTAGTAGGTTATGAAGCCAATGGAGGCTTCCTTACCGGAACGGATATAATCAACCCTGATACGGGAAAACCACTTAAAGCGCTTCCAACCAGGGACGCCGCCCTGCCTTTAATCGCGGCATTACTGTCATCCGTTAACACTAAGAAGACTGTTTCTGAAATCATAGGGGAACTTCCTCCAAGGTACACCGGTAGCGGGCTTATAAGGGGTTTTTCCAATGAAACCGGCAGGAAAATTGTTAATGCCTTCATGGAAAAAAGCCGGGAGTTGACAGTCAAGTATTTCAAGAGCGCTTTCGGCAGCGCTGAAACAGTTGATTTTACGGATGGCGCCCGGATAACGTTTTCAAACAGCGATGTGGTTCACCTGAGGCCTTCAGGCAATGCCCCTGAATTCAGATGCTATACCGAATCGTCTGTTGAAAGCAGGGCTGAAAAGAATAATGCAGCAGCAATTAGTATCGTTTCAAACACCATAAGGCCCGACTTTGAATAGCGGGGAATCAGGTATTATCAATGAATAATGTATCCGGATATAACATAAAAAACAAATCAAAATTATTTAAGTGGAAACATGTCCTTATCATATCCCTGCTCTGCATAATCGCTTATTCAAACACCCTGAACAACGCCTACCTGCACGATGACAGGGCGAATTTCCTGAATAACAACATGATAAAGAGCCTTAAGAACCTTCCAAAACTGTTTTCCCCGGAATATTTCGCGCTTGCCCAGGAAAAAACATACAGGCCGGTTGTAACCCTATCTTACTTCATTAACTATTTTATCTGTAAACTGAATAAACCCGGATGGCATATAACAAACATGGTTTTCCACCTCGGGAATGCAATACTTGTATACCTGCTGTTCCTGTTTATCCTTAATGACGAAAAGACCGCCTTTATTACATCCCTGTTTTTCTGCCTGCACCCGGTTAACACGGAAGCCGTTAATATCATAAGTTTCAGGGAGGATTTGTTATCATTGTTTTTCTTCCTGGTTTCATTTCTGTTCTTCCTGAAATACCTGCAATCATCAAACAAATCAAAACCGTCGTGGCTTCTTTCCCTATGTTTCTTTTTCATTTCATTATTTACCAAGGAAATGGCAATTACCCTGCCGTTTATACTTATAGTTTACGAGTACGTATTTAACAACAGGGGCGGGGCCCGTTTCCTGAAGTTTTCCTTCAACAGGGCGAAATCGGCTGATTACCTGGGTTATTTTGTTATCATGATTCTATTCCTCGCGCAAAGGGCCCTGCTGCTCAAACCCTCAGGGTATGTTATGTGTACGAATCTCAACACGCCTGCCGGTTATCCGGGGGGAAGCCTTTTCACTTCAATGCTGACCATGACAAGGGCCGTTGTCTTTTATATGAAACTTTTGTTAATGCCGGTAAAATTATCCGTAGACCATCTGTTTAAGTCATCATCGCATGTTGACTTTCAGGTAATCGTATCAGCGCTAATAATCGCATTTGTATTTTTAACCATGTACCGGCTCAGTAAATCCTCAAAGACAATATCATTTTCCATGTTTTTCCTGGTTATTACTTTCCTGCCTGTTTCCAATATAATCCCATTCGGGGCTATAGTTTTTGAGAGGTATCTTTACTTCACTTCAATAGGCTTTTGCCTGGCGCTTGCGGCCCTGCTGACTGCGGGGATTAATAATAAAAAAATACCGGCAGGAATGGCTGTCGCCATAATTACTGTCTCTTACCTTGCGGGGACTTATACCCGGAATGCCGATTTCAGGGATGTTGGAACCTTCTGGTCAAAAACACTGCAGACAAACCCCGCCTCGGTAAAGGCCCTGAACAACCGCGGCTGTTATTATGAAAGGGAGGGGCTGCTTGAGAAAGCCCTTGATGATTTCAACAGGTCAATAAAACTTAAACCTGCTGACTCCATGACTTATAATAACCGCGCAGTCGTTCTTGAGAGAATGGGAAAAACTAAAGAAGCGATTGAAGATTACAATACAGCAATAGGCTTAGACCCCGGTTATTCGGAAGCCTTTGATAACCGGGGATTTACCCGGGCCAAAAAGGGGCGTTATACTTCTGCAATTGAAGATTACAACCGGGCTATAGCCATTAACCCGATGAACCCCTTAACCTACTTCAACAGGGGGTTTGCCTTCATGAAAAGCAGCCTTATTGACAATGCAATTGCCGATTTCAGCAGGGCAATTGAACTGAATCCGGATTACCCGGCGGCATACTTTGAACGCGGCGCTTCCTTTGAAAAAAAGAGGGCTTATGATAAAGCCATAGAGGATTACAGTAAAGCAATAGAACTTAATCCCGAATACTTTACTGCCTATGACAACCGCGGCTCGATTTACGGTGTAAAAGGGCTTTTTGACAAAGCCATAGAGGATTTCACCAGGGCAATAGAGTTAAACCCCGGGGATTCAAAGACCTACTATAACAGGGGCCTGGCCTATGAAAAAAAGAAACTTTTTGATAAATCCATTAAGGATTACAGCAAATCAATAGAAACAGGCCCGGATTATTACCTGGCTTACCTGCGCAGGGGCCTGGCCTACGGGGCAAAAAACAATAACAATAAAGCCATAGCGGACTTTAACAGGTCTATTGAACTAAACCCCGGTTATTCGGAGGCCTACAAGAACAGGGGTATCGCCTACGGTAAAAAAGGCGTGAATGAAAAGTCTGAAACCTTCTTACAAAAAGCTGTTTCAGACCTCTCTATAGCAATTGAACTTGACCCCGGCTCAAAGAGCAACTATACTATCAGGAGCCTCCTGTATAGCAGTCTTGGAAAAAATGAACTGGCTGAGAAAGACAGGTTAAAAGCCGGAATTTTAAGAAATGGTAAAAGACATGAATAACAATTTCAGCGATTCTTAATAAATTATTTTTGTTTATTTACTTGACATTTAATGCTTGTGTGATATAATTATATTTGGATATAATTGTTGATTTCATAGTTAAATAAACTACTAATTTTCGGGGGTAACATGAAAAAGAGATTATTTGCAGTAGTATTTTCTTTCCTGGCGGTTTACTTCCTTTTTAATTCCTTTCTAAGCGCTGATATCCTTATAATCAGGCCAAATGCCGCAGGAACTAATTCCGCCTGGACCGGAACGCCTTTAAACACATATGAGGACGTGGACGAAACGACGCAGAACGGTGATGCTGACTATTACTCTGGAGCAGACCCTCTCGCCCAGAGTTTTAATCTAACCAACAGCACAACTGAATCAGGGAATATTAGTAATGTTCGAGTTGTTGTCTGGGCAATGCAACCCGATAATGAGCTGTTAACCTTACAGGTTGTTGTTGTGGGAACCCCTTATGATGGAACCCAGCACATACCTGCCGCAATCTATACTGATTACACCGATGACTGGGCAACAAATCCTGCAGGCGGCAGCTGGACCTGGAACGATATAGATATTCTGGAAGCAGGCTTCCTGGCAGGTAAAACTCCTCCCGAGGGTGGAGACCGGAGAGTAACTCAACTATATGTTGAAGTGACTTATTCTGCCAACAACCCCCCCCATATTCCGGAAAATCCAACATGTGAAGGTGAAACCAGCCCTGTCAATGTAACAGACGCTACTCCTGATTTTTCCTGGACGTTTTCAGACCCGGATGCAGGAAACACCCAGGGGGCATACCGGTTACTTGTTTCCTCAAGTACAACTAATCTGGAGAACAATATTGGCGATAAATGGGATAGCGACAAAATAGGATCCGCAGTTTCTGCTGCCATTTATGACGGCTCGGCGCTATCCGCGTTTGCGACTTATTACTGGAAAGTACGAACCTGGGATGTCGGTGATTCTTCCGGCCCCTATTGCAATACGCAAACATTTATTATGGGAGATATTACGCCGCCGGCTGACCCGGCAGGATTAACAGCAACTGACCTGGCTACTAATGGCGAGATAGGCCTTTCCTGGAATCCTAACGGTGAAAGCGATCTGGATTTGTATAAGGTTTACAGATCTACATACGCCTGTCCATTAAACGGCAAAGCCTGGGTAGTTGATATAGATTCAACAACCACCTCGCACACGGACAGCGCCTTAACCAATCTTGTGATATACTACTACCAGGTAACGGCAGTTAATATTTCCACCTATGAGAGCGGCGGGTCAACCGAGGATAATGCCTATCCCACCGATACAGCTGCTCCGGCTGCCCCGGCAGGATTAACAGCAACTGACCTGGCTACTAATAGCGAGATAGGCCTTTCCTGGAACCCTAACGGTGAAAGCGATCTGGATTTGTATAAGGTATACAGGTCCACATACGCCTGTCCATTAGGCGGCAAAGCCTGGGTAGTTGATATAGATTCAACAACCACCTCGCACACGGACAGCGCCTTAACCAATTTTGCGACATACTACTACCAGTTAACGGCAGTTGATATTTACGCCAACCAGAGCGGGGGTTCAATCGAGGACGATGCCTATCCCACCGGAGATACTGTAATGCCTCCTACCGGTTTAAGCAGTACGTCCACAAAGCATACCATTATATTAACCTGGCAGGC
>JAUXBS010000161.1 GCA_030619245.1 Clostridia bacterium
GGGAATCTCTTCATAATAGTTAAATATACATAACGTAATAAGCTTAACACCCACTCCCAATCTCATTTTTGCGGAAATAATACTGTATTCAAGAAGTGACATTTGCCCGATAAGACCAAACTGTTTAGTTTCTAAATCATATCCGCCTCCAACAGCATTTCCCATAACATCGAACTTCCAGAAATACTTATTCTCATACCCTTCAATCGTCTCAGCTTCTGATTTCAATACTACCATGTTTAATATGATACATACCAATAGTATTACTCGTATTATGTTCTTATTCATTTTACCTTAGCTTTCCAACCTATTCCATAAGTGTATTCGCTTAATAAATAAATGATACTTCTCGAGCTTGCGGAACATCCGAGTCTTATGTTCATAAATGATATTGGTGCCCAGCATATACCAAAGTCTATTACCTCACTATAATAAGTACTTACTATACTTACTCCAATATACAAATATAACGGTTTGGCTTTTCTTTCGACCAGAACTGCCTCTCCTGATTCCCTGCAATAAATGATTTTATCTTTTACTTTCATAAAGGGAACATAATAGAAGTATGGAGCGAATTCCATTTGAATATTATCTGTATTATTAGTAATTACTGAAGTTGTTTTAAATCCTACTCCTACTTTCCATTCAGGTTTTATCACAGAAATACAGAGAAGCGAACTCTCATATACAATTCCAAAATAATTACTGTCCAAGGAATACATGCCACCAATTCCTAATTGAAGAATATCAAGTTTCCAGAAAAATTCAGTTTTGTAATCTTCAAGAATTTCAGCTCTTAGCTGACCAGCAGAAAAGAGGAATACCCCGATTGATAGGAATAACAAAATTAAGGTTAGTAATAAGTATTGTTTTTTCAAACTTCCACCCATATATGTATATTTTACCACACAGATCAGGATTGTCAACCAATTTGCACAAATAATTTGGAAATAGGAAGGGACATGATATCCCCTCTACCTAATATCCTCGGGGAATCCCTTCTCCCAGGCCTGTTCAATGGCCCCGGGGGAAGATATTATTATTAGTTTCCTCTTTGCCCTTGTTACCGCGGTGTATAGAAGTCTCAGGTCAAGCAGTCTTGTTAATGGCAGGACAAGGACAACGGTATCGTATTCACTGCCCTGTGACTTGTGTACGGTTATGCAGTAGCCGTAATATACCTTCATGATGGCGGTTAATTCATCATAAATGATTTCAGGGTTTTCATTCCTTGTTCTTTTATACCTTATGGTGTATTTCCTGTTCCAGTCGTTCCCTGCTACCGCTGTTACCCTGCCTATTTCACCGTTAAATACATGAATTCCCCCTGTCTGGTAATCATTGACAAGCTGTAAGACCTTCTCATCTTTAATGAAGAAGGAATCCGGCTCTTTATTGATGTTTAAGAAGAGTTTACGGGCTTCTGTGTTTATCTGGTTTGACAGGTCCTTGAGGGGGCAGATAACCTGGGTTTTTTCAAGGATATCGCTTTCGCATTCCTTCATCTTTTTCAGGATGTTTATTGTTTCCTCAACAAGTTCATCTGTTGAGAAATCTCCCGTGTTCATAAAGGGAACACTATCGTCATTTAAGGCTGTTCCGGTAATGTTATCTGCTTCTATTCTCTGCAGGCTGTCTATTATGTCCTTTATGGGTTTTCTTGTCCTTATTTGTGTACTGAGGGCTATTATGCTCTTCCCTTCCTGCCTCAGGTTCCTGGTTAACTCGTGCTTTCTTACATGGGTATTATCAATAATCCCCTGGAAAATATTGATACCCTTTACGGGCGGAAGTTGGTAGGGGTCACCAACCAAAAGGAAGGTCTTGTTGTTAAGCCGCCATATCAGCTGGTAGAACAGGAAAATGTCCACCATGGAGAACTCGTCAACCACAACCAGCCCCGGACTCCTGTCGGTTCTTGTGAACCTCTGGAAGTCCTTCCAGTCAACCTTAAGCAGTCTGTGAATGGTCTTTGCATCATCAAGCCCCTTCTCCTGAAGGGTATTGGAAGCCCTGCCTGTAAAGGCGCAGGCCTCGTAAGAGTACTTCCTATCAACGCAGCTGTTGGCGGCAGAGGTGGTCTTGCCCGTTCCCGCCGCCCCGTATAGTAAATACACGGGGCCTTCATCATCGGAGTAATCAGCGTTAAGATAGTGTGGTTCCCACGGGGAATCAACCTTCTTACCTCTTTTTATGAACTTTTCAATATAATCAATTACACGCCTTACCGCGGAGAGCATGAAGAAACCATCCTCACAGGATATGCCGTTTCCCTCGGAACCGGAACCTGTAAGGTTCCTTATCTCTCCTTTGATATTCTCATTTAACCTGCCGTCACTGCCGGCAAGGGATAATAACTCCTCGCCTGTCAGCCTTAGTTTCTGCTGGTATTCCCCGGAATCCCTGTTGAAGTCTCCCTTGAAGTTCCTTCTGAGGACGTCATATACCCAGCCGTATGAAGCGCTCTTTGGGTTGTCATGCTCCATGAAGTTTGCAAGTGATTGAATTTCATCAAAGGAGAACACGGGGTATTCCTTAAGGTGCAGGTATTCAATCTCGCCTTTATCAAGGCTGCCCTTGCTCTCCTTCGGATGGAACATAAGAGAGTAGGCGTTACCGGAGGCAATTCTTCCTATGCTGTCGCCGAACCACTCAAAACACACCTTGAACTGGTGCGAATTCATGCCAAAAAGGGCAAATTTGCACAGTACTTCCTTTGACTTATCATTAAATGAGTTCCATGCCTGCAGGTACTGCCTGTAATCATTTGGAAGGTCGTTACTTACCAGCCCTTCATATATATCATCTATCATAGGGTCGCTTATGGTGGCATGGTCCTCTGTTGATAGACTCTCTATAAGGGCTTTCTTGCCGAAGGTTTCCCTTTTGCCGGGGTTCCTCTTTATGTGGCCGGTAACAAGCAGGTTCTCTATATTGTCATTCTCCTCAAGACCCCTGCATAAGGACTCAAGGAATTTCAGGGAAACGTCAAAACCTGACTTGCCCCTTCTGGAAACGATGAAGTTCTCAACCCCGTGAAAGCTCAGGTACTTCCCGAGTTTGTTGAAATACAACCGGGAATAACTGTTGTTTTCCTTTGAGCAGTAGAATACCACCTGGTTACCCTGCGGTTCATCCCACATCCCTGATATTTTATTATACGCATCCTGCAGGTTTTCTTCGGTAAGGTCAAAATACGGGTAGTTAAAGCAGTTATACTTTCCTGTCTCCTCAACAAACACAAGGCCGTAGCCAAACTCCCCGTAAGGGGTGGCAACCGCCATGACCCTGTTGGCGCTGTTTGTATCGCATATATCCTTCAGGTTCCTGAAATGGCCGGGAAGTGACTTTCCCTTTTCAGTGAAGAGGTCAAGTATATTGTCAACCCCGGGACAGTGGCTGATAGTCCCTATGGTTCTAAGCCTTCTGACGTCACCGCAGTGCTGTATGATACTGCCGTGGGCAATTACTGTTATCATGACTTTTATCTTTTACCGTAAACGTTCTGCGCTATTAGTTTTATTATGGGTTTTTCTTTCAATTATATTATACGGGGTATTATACTAAAAAGTTGCGGGAAAAGGAACATGAATTAATGTTATATTTGGATGAAATGATTACTGATGGGGTAAGTCATAATACGGCAAATCAAGAGATTTCTATGAAAAACGTGAAATATATCAATATATTTTTAGGTCAGAACTGTCATGGAATGGAATTAATCAGTAAAGTCCGCGCCCTTAAGGCCGGAGCAGCCGGAGAGAAGAAACTTCCGGCAGACAACTAAAATAAGAATTTTTGATTTGCGCATGCTCCGTACCTTCCATGGTTATTCTGACTTCCATTGGAATATACGGAGTTAAGATTGGAAAGGTTGCAGGAAATGGGTATTTACATATAAAGGTATTGGTCTACCTTTTTGGGAATAGTTTCTAGTTCAGGAACATGATATTTATTGGCAAGCCTGGGGAGAATATTAGGACGGGTTTTCTTCTTTAATGACAAC
>JAUXBS010000214.1 GCA_030619245.1 Clostridia bacterium
GGATTGACTATTCCTGTAATGCCTTAATCCAGCTGACTTCCCTGCTTAATCCTTCCTTTAAAACATACCCGGGATTATACTTCAATTCCTTCCTTGCTTTCCCTGTATCCGCAAACGTATCCCTCACATCCCCCTTTTGTTCCCGGGTATATTTAATCCTTGCTTTTTTACCTGTAATATCCTCAATCAACCTTACCGCATCATTAAGCATTATGCGCGAACCCCCTCCAATATTAAATATCCCTTCCTGCCTGCTTCTTGAAGCTAATATGGTCCCGTTCACTATATCATCTATGTAAGTGAAATCACGGGTCTGGCTGCCATCGCCATAAATGCTTATTTCCTCCCCGTTCAGGATTGCCCTGATAAACCTGTTAAAAGCCATGTCAGGCCTCTGCCCGGGCCCGAAAACCGTGAAATACCTCAATGAAACCACCGGAATCCCGTAATTCACGCGGTAAAGAGCGCACAGGTTTTCACATGCAAGTTTAGAAATGCCGTAAGGCGACACCGGCCTTGTCATACCATCTTCCCTCATCGGTATTTCGCTGTCGCCGTACACGGATGAAGAGGATGCAAAAATAAATTTCCTGATTTTAAACTCCTTTATCATTTCTAACAGCCTCTGGGTAGCCAGTATATTGTTCCTGACGTATATCTCAAAATCCTTGCCCCAGCTTGCCCTCACCCCGGGCTGCGCGGCAAGATGAAACACATAATCCGTCTTTTCCAGCACCCCTTCCAGGACCCCGGTAGTCAGCAAATCCTCCTTCAACAGCGTAAACTTATCAGACTCCAGGAGCTCTCTGATATTCTCCTCTTTGATTTTCTTGTCATAATAATCCGTAAAACAATCTATACCCACAACAGTTTCCCCGGAATCAATCAGGGCCCTTGTTAAATTAGAACCTATAAACCCGGCGCAGCCGGTAACCAGTGAGCGCATCAGTTGCTCCCTATTCTTTTCGCAGTATCCCTGCCTGCTAAAATCGCCTCTTCCATCGCGGAATATTCCCAGTTCCCATACCTTCCTATGGCATGTATGTTATTTTTCTCTAAGAAATCCCTGATAATTTTAATGTTAGTCTCATAGTTCTTATCATGAATAACGTATGCGTATTCAATATCAAAAACCCGGGTAACAAGCGCTTTATCCCTGTTATTTAAAACCCCTGCCCTTATCAAATCCTTTTTTACCTTTTTTATTATATTCTTCCTGTTATTTAAAATCTTCGGCCTATCCCCCGGCTTATAGGCGGTTTCCGTGTAAATTGAACTCGTCCCTGAAGGGACGAGCCTGCCGGAAAAGTTCATGTGAAAACCCGCCCTGTAAAAAATGAACTCATCCTCAGGGAAGTATATCCAGTGCCTGTCGGAAATCCTTTTCCTGCCTATCCCGAAATTTATATTTAAAACAGAATTATACCTTAATCCTCTTGCGGCCTTCCTTACCTTTTCCGGGACGTTCCTGACTATTTTCAGGATGAATTCCCTTAACGGGACCGAGGAAACCAGGGCATCATAACATGCCTCCCCTGATGCTCCTGCCCCTTTCCCGCTGAAAAACACCTTCCTTTTCTTTGTGTCTATCCCGGTAACAACCGTATTAAGTTTAAGGTTACCGCATGCCGAAGCCAGGGCGTCAGGCAGTACCTGTATCCCCCCCTTCTCCGGATAATAGAAAAAAGCATTGTACCCGAGGCCGCTCTTCCTGTCAAACAGCGCGCCGTCAGCAACCTCCCTTATTGTCGGCTTTGGGATATAACCGCCAAGCCACAGGGTCGTTAATTCCTCCGGGTGGCGGGCCCACATCTTGGTGTTGTACGGCACCATGAAATGCTTTGCAATACCAACGCCAAAGTGTTCAAGTATCCAGTCATAAAATGACTGGTTTTTAGCTGACTTCTTCCTGCTCCTGAAACTCTTTATAAAACCTGTAACACATTCCCTGACCGTTTCCGGAGGCAAACCATAAGTGTTCTCCTGGAAAGGGTACCGGGTATAAACCCCTTTTGAGAATATCCAGGAATTCCTGTATATCTTCCTCAGCTTCCCCTTTAGCAACCTGCCGACAAGCTTCTTTGTATAATCCTTCTTTAAATGCAGCAGGTGGCCTGTATAATCAAACAGGAACCCCTTACTGTTGACCGTGCGGCAAAGGCCTCCGACTGTACCCTCTTTTTCAAAAACAATATAATTATTGTTATGCCTTTTCCCCAGGTGGTATGCGGTACTCAACCCTGCCAGACCCGCGCCTATTATAGCAACCTGTTTCATCTAATTTACCTTTATAAAACTCAGCCTTGTGGCAAAAAGGAACGCCAGGAGGGCAACTATTAAGTATATCACTACAGCCGCGCCAAACCCTGTAATAGTTATCAGAAAAGCAGCTAGCCCCAGGAAGACTGAAATCGCATACGCCATTAATACAATAATTTTCCTCTTATAACCCAGCGCCTCTAACCTCAGGGCAAAATGGTCCTTGCTCCCCAGGAACATGGATTTCCCTTTCTGCATGCGGAAAGCCATGACAAGAAGCGTATCAAAAATGGGAATCCCCAGTATCAAAACAGGCGTAAAGAGAGCTATATTGTTCATTTTAGTGTAACTCTCTCCCAGCGCTATCGCCGCCAGCATAAAACCTATGAAGAGGCTTCCCGAATCCCCCATAAATATCTTAGCCGGTTCCCGGTTGTATTTAAGGAACCCAAGACAACACCCCGCTAAAATGATAGAGGCGAAGTTGACGTAAACCTGTTCCGTCGGCAATGCAACGAAAAAGAATGCCAGGCAGGCAAAAAAGGCAGTCCCGCATGACAGCCCGTCCATTATGTCTATTATGTTAAA
>JAUXBS010000229.1 GCA_030619245.1 Clostridia bacterium
GGACTATGAGAAGGCGGAAGAAGAGGCAAAAAGGATTATTCAGATGGATGAGAATGACCTCCAGTCCAACCGGTACCTGGCAGAGATCACGGCAGTGTATAGAAAGGATATTGAGGGGGCGGTAAAGTACCAGAAGAAAGTGATAGAACTTGCGCCGGATGATATAAAGGCGCATTTCTTTATGGCGGTATTATACAGTCAGCAGGAAGATATGGAGTCGGCTAAGAGGGAATATGAAAAAATAATCAAACTTGAAAAGAATAATGTCCAGGCATGCGTCCTGCTTGCCGCAATGTATGAGTATGAGAAAAAGCATAACAGGGCGCTTAAATATTTCAGGCGCGCGCTGAAGCTGGCTCCGGAGGAAGCGGGTATTTATGATGCTATCGGGATACTGTACTACAATATGAAGAAGATTCCGGCTGCCGCCAGGAGTTTTTCAAAGGCCTTATCGTACTATCCGGATGATTTGAAGGCGTTGTATCACCTGGCTTTAATTAATGAAGATGCCGGAAAAGCTGAAGAAGTTATCCGTTACCTCGAAAAAATAAACAAGCTCCAGCCCGGTGTCGTCCAGACTTACCTGCACCTCGGCATAAACTATATTGAAGTCGGCAGGATTGATGATGCAATAGGAACCATGAAGAAGGCAGTGGAAATCGGCCCTGAAAAAGGTTCAATATGGACCATACTTGGAATAGCTCTTGAGCAGAAGAAACTTTACAGTGAAGCTATAGAAGCGTTTTCTGAGGCGATTGAAATAGACCCTGATAAAAAAGAGAATTACTTCCATCTGGGACTTTGCTATGATAACCTGAAGAAGTACAATAAGTCAGAGGAAGCTTTCATAAAGGCAATCAGCCTTGATCCGGAATTTGCCCAGGCGCGCAACTACCTCGGTTATTCATGGGCGGAAAGAGGAATAAACCTTAAGGAGGCGCTCGTTCACGTGGAAGAGGCATTGAAGATTGAGCCTGAAAATGGCGCATACCTGGACAGTCTTGGCTGGATATATTACCAGCAGGGTGATTATGAGAAAGCGGAAGAATTATTGGAGAAGGCTTCCGGGATGATAAAAGACCCCGTCATATACGAACATCTGGGAGATACGTATTCCAGGTTGGGAATAGAGAACAAGGCCATTGTTTATTATAAGAAAGCCCGGGGGCTTGACCCCGGAAAAGAGGAACTGAAGGATAAAATAAACAAGCTCAGGAAAGGGAAGTAAACTATTAAGAAATGAAGGTCTTTGCGCCGGCAAAAATTAACCTGTACCTTCAGGTCCTGGGCAGGGATAAGAACGGGTATCACAGGCTCCGGACGGTTTTTCAGGCCCTGAAACTTTACGACGAGATATCCCTGTCGGAAACAGGAAACAATAGAATCGAAATTGCCTGTTTTGATAAGAAAGGCGCTATTAAAGCCCTCTCAGGGAAGCAGAATATAGTTTATAAGGCAGCGGTGCTTCTGAGGCAGCGGCAGAAGGCTGATAAAGGGGCAACAATAAGAATCAAAAAAAATATACCCGTTGCCGCAGGGTTGGGAGGCGGTTCTTCCGACGCCGCGGCAGTTTTGCTGGGACTAAAAAAACTATGGAAGCTCAGGCTTAAGAGGAAAGAGCTTGTTAACATAGCAGGAAAGATTGGAGCGGACGTGCCGTTTTTTCTTTCGGGGCATACCGCTATGGGGGAAGGTTACGGTAATATAGTCACTCCCCTTCCGGGTATGAAGAGGAAGCGGGTATTACTGGTAAGCCCGGGTTTCAGGGTCAGGGCAAAATGGGCTTATGATAAATTGCATGGAAGGCCGAAACCGGCAAAACCACCCGGGCTGAAGAACCGGGTTTACGGCGTAAATAAGATTAAAAAAATGATTGAAGGCGACATAGAAGCATTGTTGTTCAATAGGCTGGAGGAGGTTACAATTCCAAGGTATCCTGTAATAGGCAGGATAAAGGATTTCCTGGTTGATAATGGAGCCGGTTTTTCAATGATGTCGGGCAGCGGCCCGGTTGTATTTGCTTTTGTAAAAGATGAAAAAACCGGGATTGATTTAATGAAAAGAACCAAAAAGGCGTTTAACTGTTCTTCATGGCTGGTAGAAACAGAGTAAAGGAGGAAAAAAGGGTATCCTGTAGGTGAAGCAGTGGCAGTGCAGTTAAAAATGAGGAGGAGCTGAGAATGCAGATTACTGAGATTCGCGTGTATCCAAGGGATGAAGAGAAGCTGAAGGCATTTGTGACTGTGACTTTTGATGATGCTTTTGTTGTCCGGAATCTGAAGGTAATTCAGACCAAAGACAACCTGTTTGTGGCAATGCCGTCAAGGAAGATGGCCGATGGGACTCATAAGGATATAGCTCATCCGATTAACAATGAGACCCGTAAACACATCGAGGAAAAGGTACTTGCTGCATACAGGCAGAAAATCAGCGAGGGGGGGGATAGTGAAAAGACGCCTGCGCCTTCCAAAACAGAATTCGGGGGAGGGGAAAAACCCACGACAGGAGCTGATGACAAAGTAGAGTAGGTATTTAGATACAGGAAATATTTTTATAGTGTTATAATATGTGATATTTGAAGATGAGTGGGCTCTCAACCATACTTGGGGAGTAGCC
>JAUXBS010000262.1 GCA_030619245.1 Clostridia bacterium
ATAAGTGTAAACACTGGCGATATTGAATGCCTGTTCCCTGTTTTTACTGTAACCCGCAAACAACCTGCAGCCGGAGCTGAACTGCAGCCCAAACAGCAGGCATACCGGCGCAAGTATCAGGAAGGGCGCGTAAATGGTGGGGAATATGCTTATTACTTCGCCCTGGGCAACATTTAAAATACTACTGGTTGTTTTAACTAAAAGTAATGACAGGGGAAGAACGATGCTGATAAGCACCTGGATGAAGAAGAAAAGAGTCAGGGAGTTAAAACTCCTGCTGAACAGAAAACCCGCAATACCCGCGCCGCACGCCTCCCAGGCCAGCCAACTTGCAAGTATTATTCCTATGCAAAGTTCATTGCCGTAAAATACAACAAGGAGTTCGCGCAGAAGGATTACCTGGGCAATCAATGAGGATATGCCCATTACAATTATCGCTGCAACCGTTTTATTCTTCATTTTATTTAGGATATTAGCATATTTAATAGCTTAATTCAATTGACTTGAAAAGCAAATTACTATAAAATAACGGTATAATGGATGCAAGAATAGCACTTGAGCTTTTTATCACGGGGTTTTCGGTCGGCTGGGGCCCCTGCCTGATTTACTGTACTGCAATACTTGCCCCTTACCTTGCCGGGACAAAGGCCGGCTGGAAAGAAGGGCTGTTGAGCAGTGTTGTGTTTTCAGCAGGACGGCTTATCGCCTACATGCTGCTCGGCGGCGTAGTGGGGTTTTCAGGCAGGCTATTCAGTTCCCTTTACATGATGGGTAATTTTCCGGTATACGCCCAGCTGGCAGGAGGGCTTTTTGTCTTCCTGCTGGGATTGACTATTATAATGGGAAAGGGTGAATCCATAAGTTTATGCAAATATATAAATAAACACAACAATGAATCGCTGTTCCTGCTTGGTATACTTATAGGGCTCGCCCCATGCGCGCCGCTCCTGGGTTCGCTTGTTTATATAATGCTTAAATCCGGTAACTTCTTTGAAGGAGCGTTATACGGGCTGTCCTTCGGGCTTGGGACTTCATTGTCTCCTATCCTGATAATCGGCGCAGCAGCCGGTTTTTTACCGAAAAAGTTTATTCTGAACCAGAAGTTATACAACTGGTTCCAGAGGGCCTGCGGAGTTATAATAATATATTTTGCGGTTAGATTATTACTGCCGCTTTTAATAAGAATATGAGCTACTACGAGTTAAATAAAAAAGGAATCCTAAAAGAAAGAATCGATTTATTAAACAGCCTGCTTGAAAACTGCTCTATTTGCCCCAGGAAATGCGGGGTAAACCGCAGGAAGGATGAAAAGGGGCACTGCAGGTCAGGTTATAAGCCGGTTGTATCAAGCCATAACCTGCACTTCGGCGAGGAACCCCCGATTTCAGGATTAAAAGGCTCGGGAACGATTTTTCTTACCAACTGCAGCCTCAACTGCTGTTTCTGTCAGAACTACCCCATAAGCCAGTCAGCCAACGGGAATGAAATATCCGTTAACGAACTCTCAGCCATGATGGTTGAACTCCAGGAGAAAGGGGCGCATAATATTAACTTCGTTTCGCCGACTCATTTTATACCCCAGATAGTCACGGCGCTTGGCCTGGCGGTTGAAAAGGGGCTAACTATCCCCCTGGTATACAACTCGGGCGGGTATGATTCAGTGGATACCTTAAAACTCCTTGAAGGTATTTTTGATATTTACATGCCTGATGCAAAGTACGCGGACAGCAGTAACTCTAAGAGGTATTCAAATGCGGAAGATTACCCGGAAGTTAACAGGAAAGCGTTAATTGAAATGCACAGGCAGGCCGGGGACCTTAAATTAGACAATAACGGCATTGCCCTTAAAGGGCTGCTTATAAGGCACCTCGTACTGCCCGGAAACATTGCCGGGTCAATAGAGGTGTTGAAGTTCATTGCCGAAAAGGTATCACCCGGCACTTATATGAGCATAATGGCCCAGTACCATCCCGCCTATAAATCCACGGGGATTGAGAAACTCTCAAGGCGTATCAATGTTGAAGAGTACAAAGAAGTGATTGACGCCGCAAAACAACTCGGCCTGGACAACGGCTGGATTCAGGAATTATAAGAAAGCTAATGCCTTAAAAACTCCCTGAATAAATTCGGCAAGAGATATATGGTTGCTTGTTGTTTAGTTCTTAATACATTGTTTTTTGTATTTGTGTGTAT
>JAUXBS010000195.1 GCA_030619245.1 Clostridia bacterium
AAAGAAAGATGCTGTTGAAGGGTAAACAGAAGATTAAGGGAAGGAAGGGGAGCCTGGATTTTAAAGGGAATAAGAAAATAGATTTAAAGAAAAAATAAGGCTTATATAAGCTTATGATATTACCCTGGCGGAGGAGGGTATTGTCAGGGACTGGAGTCTGCTGTTATGGTTGTTGGATTAACCGGAGGGATGGGAAGCGGCAAGAGTACTGCGCTTGGGTTATTCAAAAGGCTTGGTTGCAGGGTTATAAGTGCTGATGAGATTGCTCATGATGTTTTAAAGAATAATAAGAAGGTATATAATGCGGTTATCAAAGTATTTGGAAGAGAAATAACAGGCAGGAACGGGGTGATTAGCAGGAAGGTTCTGGGTGGCATTGTTTTTAACGATAACAACAAGAGAAGGAAACTGGAATCAATTACACATCCTGTAATAATCAGAGAGATAAGGAAAAAAATAGCGCTGGAAAAAGAGAGGGAGGGGATTCTGGTAGCAGAGGTGCCATTGTTGTTTGAAGCGGGCATGCATGCAATGTTTGATAAAACGATAGTGGTATGCGTAGCCGGGAAAATTGCCCTGGAAAGAATAAGGAAGAAGGAAGGGATTTCAATAAAGGCTGCAAGGAAACGAATTAAAGCGCAGCTGCCCCTGTCTGAAAAGAAAAAACTGGCTGATTATATTATATATAATAAATCGCTGAAAGAATTAAACGAACAAGTTAAATTAATTCATAATAATCTTAAGGATTAAGTTGAAAGGACAATAAAATGAAGACAAAATTCTGGGGGACAAGAGGGTCAATTTCCGCGCCATCATGCAAGGAATTGTCTACAATAAAATATGGCGGTAATACTCCCTGTGTAGAGATTATTGCTTCCGATGGAACGATTGTTGTGATTGATATGGGAACCGGCATGAGGGTACTGGGAAATGAGCTAATGGGCATAAGCCCTGAAGGTGAGAAAGAAAAGGATACCTCGTTTAATACAGGCAAGGGTGAGGTTAGTGTTTTATTAAGTCATTTTCACTGGGACCATATACAGGGGATGCCCTTTTTTAAGCCCCTGTATGTAAAGGGCAACAAGGTTGATTTTTATGCGGGTGAGGGTTGTGAAAAAAACCTGAAGTACCAGATGAAGAAACCCTTCTTCCCCGTAGAGCTTAATGATACGATGTCATCAAAGAACTATTTTGAATTCAAGGATGGAGATATAATTAATATCGGATGTCTTAAGGTGGAAGTAAGAAAACTTGACCATACGGATGATGTTTATGGTTTCAGGATTGAGGACGGCAGTAAAGTTGTTACCTATGCAAGTGATGTTGAGCATGACCTTAATAATAAGGGAAACCTCATGAGGCTGGCTAGGGATTCTGATATTCTTATTTATGACTGCCAGTATACCTATATGGAATATGACCCTGAATCGCATGGTCAAAAAGGTATGGGGAAAAGGCAGTGGGGGCACAGTATTATACAGGAGGGGATAAAAATATCCGCTGAAGCAGGGGTGAAGAAACTGGTGTCCTTCCATCACAGCCCTGAGTCAGGGGATGTAAAGATAGATGACGTAATTAAATTTGCTGAGGAGTACAAAAAGGATTTTGACAGTAAACTTAAAATTATAGCTGCTCATGAAGGGCTGGAGATAGATATTTAACCGTCATTATCCGGGATTTTACCGGCAATGATGTTCGCTATTTCCCTTGTGCCATGCTTCAAGTTCATTTCTTTAACGTTTTCTTTTAGCCTGTGAAGCGCTTCCTTGTGATTTGAAAGAAATCTTATTTTTTCCACAAGTTTCGCGGAGCCGGGTATATAATACCCCGCGTGGTTTTTCAGGACGAATTTCACGTTACCCTTTTCCTGTCCGGGAACATATGAAGCGATAATCAGGGGTTTGCCCAGGAAGAGCGCCTCATTAAGTGTTAGAAACCCGCCTTTTGACACTATTATATCCGCAGCGTTCATGAGTTCATACATGTTGTTTACAAAGCCGAATACCCTTGCATTTGTATCATATCCCGAAACAAGTTTCTTCAGGCGTTTTTTTAGTGTTTTATTTCTGCCGCATACAACCACGGGATGGATGCCGGTTTTTGAGTTAAGTATATGTTTTAAAATGGAATAAGCGTTTTCAAGCCCTTCTCCACCGCCCGCTATTAAGGCCAGTATATCATCTTTCTTACAGCCCAGGTCATTTCTTAGCTTTTCTATCGCTTCAGGGTCCATCTTCCTGGAAAATTTAAGGCTGAGAGGGACTCCCGTCCTGATGATTTGGTTTTCGGGAATACTCATGGAAAGGGCCTTCCGGAAACATTCTTCGGACGACACCAGGAAGGAGTCTATCTTCCTGAACAGCAGCCAGGAATTATGGCCTGTTTCATAATCCAGTATCAGCGCTATTATTTTTGGGTTAATGCCGATAAGCTTGCATGCCTCATAGAATATTACGGGGAATATGGGATAAGTTGTTATGATAATATCGGGTTTGATTTTCTCAAGGAGCTTTGATATCTGCCTTACCGCGTGACCGCCAAAAACGGACTGCAGGAAGTTGGTTATAAAAGGGATATTTGTGATATGAAAAAAAAGCGCATAAATAAAGGTAAAGTGATTTGAGAAGTACCTGTAACCTTTCTTGAAAATGGGGTCTATTATTGTTTTCCCTTCGGAAAAGACATCAATTATTTTTATATCGTATTTATCACCGTGTTTTTCCCTCAGGGCATTTGAAATGGAAACAGCGCTTTGCTTGTGCGCTGCCCCGAGATTGGTCATTCCTATTAAAATAGTCTTTTTTTTCATTTGTTATATAATATTATACCAGTCGTGGTTTGTCAAGAATATTAATTTTACTTAAAATTATACCATAAGCAGAATTTTTAGAATTTCACGATAATATTACATGGCTTTAATAATTATTTTTAAAACCCCACTCAGGTCCCCGGGCGGGTAAATGGGTTACCGTTAAATGGGGGCAGGTTTGCTGCCGGGAGAGAAGATTTATTCTGTCAGCTTTCGTTGAAGGGCTCTTGCTTTTTCTTTATCATTTTTTGCCAGTCCGGGTTTACCGGTAAATTTATAAGCATAGCTGCGGTTATTATATGCTTCTGCGTTTAAGGGATCTAATTCTATTGATTTAGAAAAATCTACAACCGCTTTCCTGTAATTAGATTTCATTCCATAGATTACACCGCGTTTGT
>JAUXBS010000172.1 GCA_030619245.1 Clostridia bacterium
AGGACGGAAAAACAACAGACTTCGCAGGCCTTCTGTCAATCATTGAAAAAACAGAAGGCATAGAAAGAATACGCTTCCTTACTTCACACCCGAAGGATTTCAGCAGTAAACTTATAAAAACCGCAACCCTTTCAAAGAAAATATGCAGGCATTTCCACCTGCCTTTACAGTCAGGTTCCAACCGCATATTGGAATCAATGAACCGCGGCTATACCCGGGACTCCTACCTTAAACTTATCAGAGAAATAAAGACAGCCATGCCGGAAGCAAGCATTACCACGGATTTTATCGTCGGTTACCCGGGCGAATCCGAAAAGGACTTCCTTGACACGCTTGATATGGCAAGGAGGGTAAGTTTTGATTCCGCTTACACATTCAAGTACTCCGCGAGAGCCGGTACGGCAGCGGCAGAACTGAAGAATTCAGTCAGCAAGGACACAATGAAAAGCCGCCTTGAAAGGCTTAATAAACTTATAACTGAAACAGTAGAAAAACAAAACGCCTGCTATGCGGGAAAAGACGTGAAAATACTTATAGAGGGATACAACGGTAAAAATAATAAATTAATGGGAAGAACTGATTCCTTCAAACAGGTATTTGTCGAAGGGGACAGGAAATTGATAGGACAATTCGCTGACGTACATATCACAGAAGCCCTCCGGTGGACATTACACGGAAATTTGATTAAATGATTAAATGAATAATTCTTGAATTAAATAATATTATTTGTTATTATATTATTGTTACAAGGTATTATAGAAATGAATGAAATAAAAATAATAGTTATCTTATTTGTAACTTTTTTTCTGGCAATACTTGCTTCAAACCAGAATGCTGTTTCTCTGAAATTCTTCGGCCTTGAAACCGGAGACATTTCCCTTACCGTTCTTATCTTTGGTTCTGTTTTACTTGGAGCCATATTCACAGGCCTGGTCAGTTATTTTTCACACAGGGTCCTGCGTAAAGAACTGGCTGAAAAGAAGAAACTCCTGGAGGAACTGGAAGAGTTTAAGGAAGCCTATGAGAAAGACGTCAAGGATTATTAAACAGTGTTTAATCAATGGAGGGTTCCTTGCCTGAACTTACGCCTTTAATGTCTCAGTACCAGAGAATAAAAAACAATTACAAGGATACCATCCTGTTTTTCCGGCTTGGCGATTTCTATGAGATGTTCGGCGAGGACGCCAGGAAGGGGTCAAAAATCCTTGAAATAACATTGACCTCAAGACAAAAGGTCCCGATGTGCGGCATACCTTATCATTCATCCGAGAAATACATTTCTCGCCTCATAAAAGCCGGGCAAAAAGTCGCCATATGCGAACAGACTGAAGACGCAACGGCATCAAAAAGTATCGTAAAACGTGAAGTATTAAGGGTAATTACCCCGGGCACTGTCCTTGAAGAAAGCATTCTTGATGCTAAGAAAAATAACTTTCTTGCAGCCATATACAAATCAGACGATAAATTCCCCGTGTTAGGGCTTGCCTGCGCTGATATTTCCACGGGAGAATTTCTTACAACTGAATTCAACACGGGGGATGCGATTAATAACCTTGAAACTGAACTCATGAGCATGCCCATTGCCGAAGTCCTTCTGCCTGATTCAACCGAAACCAATAAAGAACTTACAGCTTTGATAAATAAATTCAAATTTACTGTTAACTACTATGATGACTGGCAATTCACTTATGAAAACGCAAGTGAAACCCTCAAGAACCACTTCCGGCTTAAATCCCTTAAGGGACTGGGGTTTGAGAGGAATAATGCCGCAGTCAGCGCCGCAGGCGCAATCCTTGCTTACATGAAGGAGAAACAGAAAGGCTCGCTGCCGCACCTTCAGCCGCCCAGGCTTTTCAGCATAACAGACAGAATGGTGCTTGATGAAACCACCATCCGCAACCTTGAGCTGGCAGTAAACCTCAACGACAACTCAAGAAACGGAAGCCTCCTGGGTATAATTGACCTTACCGTTACATCGCCGGGCGCCCGTATGATGAGGCATGTAACCCTTCATCCGCTTGTTGATATAAAAGAAATTGAAGAAAGGCAGGAAAAGGTAACCTTCTTCTTCCTGGATTCCATAAAAAGGGGCCGGTTAAGAGAATTGCTTAAGAATACCTCTGACCTGGAGAGATTGATATCCAGGCTGAACTGCGGCGGCGCAAACGCCAGGGATTTAAACAGCATGTCACGCTCGTTCGGGATTGTAAAGGAGCTCAAGGACTATTTCAGTGAAAAATCAGCAATCTCCAAAACCATTGATAAACTCGGGTCATTTGAACCTTTAAAGGAATTAATAAACAAATCAATAGTGGACGAACCTCCCACAACCATTACGGAGGGAAGCATTATTAAACCTGATTATAACCCTGAAATCAAGGCGCTATACGAAGCATCAACCAGGGGTAAAGAATGGATTACCAGATTACAGGCAGAGGAAAGAAAAAAAACCGGGATAAACTCACTGAAGGTCGGTTATACAAACGTCTTCGGATACTACATTGAAGTAACCAGGGCAAACCTTAACCAGGTTCCTGATAATTTTATCCGGAAGCAGACCCTGGTCAACGCTGAAAGGTTTATAACCCCCGAACTCAAGGAAAAAGAATCACTTATACTTGGAGCAGAGGAAAAGAAGAAACAACTGGAATATGACATATTCCAGGAAATACGTTCTGACGTAATAAAAGAAACCAGGAGTATCCAGGAAACATCAAAAGCCATCAGTGAACTTGATGTCATTTGCTCTCTTGCTGAAACCGCGGCAAATAACAACTACGTTAAGCCGGCTATTAACGATGAAACCATTATAAACATAAAGGACGGAAGGCATCCCGTAGTTGAAACTATGCCAGCAAACGGTGATTTTGTGCCTAATGATGTCCTTCTTGATGAAAACGAAAACCAGGTTTTAATAATCACAGGCCCCAACATGGCGGGAAAGTCCACTTTTATACGGCAGACAGCTATAATCGTACTGCTTGCGCAGATAGGAAGTTACGTCCCCGCGAAGGAAGCAACCATTGGAGTCACCGACAGGATATTCACCCGTATCGGCACTGTAGATAATATATCAAGGGGTGAATCAACCTTCATGGTAGAAATGATGGAAATTGCAAACATCCTGAACAATGCAACCGAAAGAAGCCTGTTGATACTTGATGAAGTTGGAAGGGGTACTTCTACATTTGACGGTATCAGCATTGCCTGGGCTGTTATTGAATACCTCACGGGCAGCAGTTTCCCTGAAATTGGGCCAAGAACCTTATTCGCAACCCATTACTTTGAACTCACCGACCTCGCGCGTACTATAAAAAGGATTAAAAATTATAATTTCTCCGTCAGGGAATGGAATGATAATATAGTTTTTTTAAGAAAACTTACACAGGGAAGCGCTGATAAGAGTTACGGCATCCACGTGGCTAAACTTGCGGGCCTCCCGAAAACCGTTATTAACAGGGCAGAGGAGATACTTGACAACCTTCAGGAAAACTCCTACAGGGAAGACGGCGCGCCAAAAATCGCAAGAACCAGCGATAGTGTAAAACAGTTAAGCCTGTTCCGGGAACATAATCCAGTCGTTGATGAACTTGAAAAAATCAATCCCGAAAAAATGACGCCAATAGCCGCTCTTAATAAGCTGAATGAACTTATAGGTATTTCAAGGAAGAATAAGAAGTAGTAAAAATAATAAAAGGAGGCAAGCATATGCCTGTAAAATCAAAAAAGAAAATAAAGAAAAAGGTAAAAAAAGATGCAACTAAAACCGGGTCGGAAAGAAGGGAATTCTTCAGGTTCCCTACAA
>JAUXBS010000028.1 GCA_030619245.1 Clostridia bacterium
AATCTATGCCATTCCTGGCGGCAATTACAAACAAATCTTCAGGAGTAAGCTCCCTCTTTAGACAAATGGGCTTCAACATTGCTGTTCTTCCTGTCGAAAATTTCTCAACAATAATAAATAAAGTATCCTCTTCAACCCTGTACCTGTATTCATAGCCGCCCGTATTCCATGCAACGTGAGTTGAAAAGGTGTACTCGGAAAACCATTGTGTTGTTTTATTGTAGAATTCCTGGATTATCCCCTTGTCTTCAACTTCAATCTTCTTATATTCCATTTTTGTTTCTCTCTTAACTCCTGCTATCCCGGACCTTCTGTTTATACCTCATTGGCGCATACCTTTTCATCCTGGAAAATCCCAGGCCTTCCCAGAATCCGGTTGTACCCGGGCTCGCTATCAGTACTATCCAGTCAACCCCCTTTGATTTCAGGTGCTTTAGCAGGGCATTGACTATTTTCTTTCCGCCTCCCCTGCCCCTGTGCGCCTTAATAACAGCAACATCATGGATGTAGGCATCGCTTAATCCATCCGAACTGACTCTGCCGACACCAACCAGCCTCCTGCCGTAATAAAGGCATGCATAAGCATATGTCTTCTTGAACGCCTTACTCAAAACCTCTTTAGCATTCTTAGAGCACTTCCACCACTTCTCGGCCATGTATATCTCAAGCACCTGGTCTACATTGAAACTTGCATTAATCTTTACCTTATACATAATTACCTCTTTGGATGTTATCCGGAGCTACATCTCCGATGACGTCAACTATCCTTGACATTTAGTATCGTAACATATGTTTCCAGGCTTGTCAATCCCGGCATATTTATTATTTTATTCATTTATTTTCAAAATCCAGGAAGGTATTTTAGAACTTTACTTATAATCAATGTATTTTTCCGGACTCAGGTGAAACAGGAGGGAGAATTGAATCATCTAAGATGAGAAACAATTGAAAGTTGTCTCCGATTAATAATTTTAACATCGTCGATTCTTCAATATCCATTCTTTCCAAAAAGGATCCTCTATCTTAATTTTTTTTCCATTCTTTTTTATTAATGTTCCTAAGGCAATTAATTTGCTTACTACGCTGCCGGAAGTGCTGGCTGACTTAATCCCGTATTTTCTTATGAATTCTTGTGAAGTGGGATTATGATTGCCGGAAGCAATACCTATAATGACTTTTCTTTCGGTATTGCTTAAACTGCCCCACCATCTCGAGTAATCTGCATGATGTTCTGTTGTAATTTGGTCAACTGCTTTATTTATCACCCCTTTTGTTAAAATCTTTTTATCACCCAATAAATAGATTTCATGACACAATTGTTGGGTATAATAGGGTTGGCAATCAGTAAAACTTAGAATGTCTTTTACAATATCACGAGTATCTATTTTTTGCGAGGAAAATCTTTTTATTACAAAATCTGAAAATTCGGCTTCAGGTATTTTGTGCAAGTTAATATGGCGTCCAAATTTATAGAAGGGATTCTTTTTATTCTGGAATATTTCCCGTATCATACTTTCTTGACTTCCGATGAAGATATACGTTATGTTTTGATGATATTGAAATATCCCACGCATTTTTCTTTCAAGCACAGGAGATATCCTGCGTATTTCCTGAAATTCATCAAAAACAATTACGACTCTCTTTTTCATGCTTACAGCAATTGTCTCAGGAAGCTGGAGGCTGTCTGAGAGAATCG
Source organism: Clostridia bacterium (assembly GCA_030619245.1). Lineage (GTDB taxonomy): Bacteria > UBA6262 > WVXT01 > WVXT01 > JAUXBS01 > JAUXBS01. The sequence goes on from JAUXBS010000028.1 coordinate 1,697, forward strand.
TTGAGAGGTCTTTTTTCTCAGTATTGAAAGATACGGAGATTTCATTTGTTGTTGGCTGAAGCTGAATATAGGGTTGTATCTTTAGATTCTTTAAGTAGTGTTTTATTTTTTCATATTTACTCAACGATAAAGCATTTTTAACATAGTAATTAGCCAGGTCTACTTCATCCGCAATTAACTCCATATTAATCCTAACCCATTTCACCCCGCTGGCTTTAATTGCTTCATTCACAAGGCTGGTTTTACCATAGCGGCGCGGGCTCATAAGCACTATGTGTTGGCCGGCCTTTATCTCAGAGACTATCTCTTTTATTTCATTCTTTCGATTAGTAAAGTACTCTCCCGTTACTACATTACCAAATCTAAAGGGATTCATCGTAAACCTCCTGTTTTTAATATTACGACATATATCGTTACGATAAGTATCGTAACATATATTGCCATGCTTGTCAAGCCTTGCTTATCATTTTTTCCTTGAAGCCCAGGAAGGTATTTCAGAACTTTACTTACAACTTATTCCATGACTTTCTAATGCATTTCTTGAAGTCTTTCTGCTAACATATCTTTACATATGCTGGAAGTATTTTGATTCAGCGTCAAGGAACGATGAGTGACGCCGACGATGGACAAAAGACGACAGTCCTTCGACAAGCTCAGGATCTGAGACCCTTCGGGAAGGACAGCATTTGGACGTATTCTGCGTCTTTCCTTGAATCCGCCTTAAAACCTGCCCTTCATATGTAAAGCTATGTTAGACTCACCACACTAGAGTATCAAACACGGATACTCCATTTAAGAAAAAAATAACTATGTTGAAACCTCTATGTACTATTCTTTCTTACCGAACTTCAGTATATACCTCATGGATATAGCCAGGTCTCTGGCCTCAACTAACATAGTTGAGACAGCCAGGGACTCCGTGGGTATCCAGGAACAACCAAAATGCAAATTGATTCCGTCATAGCTGGTAAATATACTCCACTTCTCCTTTATTAGAGTAGTAATGCCTGCCAGGCCGTACAACCGGTCAAAACCGGGCATCAACAATGCAACTCCCCCGTTAATCTGCAGGGCAAAATCTTCGCCAAACTCCCAGCTTTTTAGAACCTGCATAAACAGGGATTGATCGCTGCCGCCTGTCCTTACGCTCCCTGTTCCGATTAACAACCCGGGTTTCCAGTCATCCTCCTCTTCCTTTAACGGCTGAAACCTGATACTCCATACAGGTGTTGTAGATTTAAACGCATATCCCACCCCTATATCCATCCATGGAAAAACACCTGCCCGCAGGTTTATTATGTATGTTTCTTCCGCTCCATAAGGAATAGCAATATTTGAAATTATCAAGTTCCCCACCGGCACCAGTGCCCCGGTAGCATCGCCTGTCCCTGAACAGACAGGGCAGGAAGGGCCGCATTCCTGGGAAAGGGCCTGCGCAGTTATCAGTACTGACAGTAATAATAGCATTAATAATGACACAAAAAAACTTCTTTTTCTAATTCGCATTAAGGACTCCTCCTTTATCAATTATTATGGATTCTATGAAACCTATGTAAACTCTATTCCTTCACCCACCCGTATAGTGTGGGTATTACAAACAGGGTCAGTACCGTTGATGATATTATCCCTCCCACAACTACAATAGCCAGTGGTTTCTGTATCTCAGAACCCGGACTGGTAGACATAATTAATGGTATTAATCCGAATGCAGTGGTCACTGTAGTCATTAAAACAGGCCTCAATTTTGAAAGAGAACCTTCAATTATCCCATCTTTCAAGCCTAAACCCTTTGCGCGCAGATACTTGAAACGGGATATCAACACCAATCCGTCCTGCAGGGCTATACCGAAAAGCGCAATAAAACCAATAGTTGCGGGGATACTCAGGTCCTGGCCGGTAATTGCCAGGGCAAAGACTCCCCCCACCAGGGCTAAAGGTATGTTGAGGGCAATGAGGAGCGTTTCTTTGAATGATTTAAAGAAACTGTAAAGCAGGAACAGTATAATGAACAGTGTAATCGGTATTACAACCATCAACCTCCTGTTGGCCGCCTGCTGTAGTTCAAACTGCCCGCCCCACGAAATAGAGTAACCGGGGGGAAGGGTTACTGATTCTTCTATTTCCTTCTGCGCTTCCTCAACGAATCCCCCGACGTCCCTTCCCCTTACGTTGCTCAGTACGGATATATACCTCTGGCCGTTTTCGTGGCTTATCTGCCTGAACCCTTCTACAAGCCTGATTTCGGCAATGCGCGACAGGGGTACCCTGTTACCGTCACTGCCGTATATCAACACATCCTTTATGGCTTCAACATCGTTTCGGTGGGACTCCTCAAACCTTACGAATATATCAAAGGACTTTTCACCTTCAAATACCTTGCCCGCCCTTATGCCCCCCACACTGCTCCTTATTATTTCCTGGACCCTTGATATGTTTATACCCTGCCGGGCCATCTCTTTACGGTCTATCTCTATATGCAGGTGCGCCTGACCGCTTACCTGTTCCACCCTGAGGTCGGCGACCCCTTCTATACCGGAGAGAACTCCTTCAATTTCCGCAGCTTTCTGTTTAAGCACTTCCATGTCGTAACCAAACAGTTTTGCCGCCACCTGTGCCCCTGCCCCACCGACCAGTTCATCCACTTCGTGCTGGATCGGCTGGGAGAAACTTATGGACACCCCGGGGAAGCCTTTAAGTTTCTCACTCATCCTTGAAACTAACTGCTCCTGCGTGCCCCCGGCCTTCCACGTATGCCTGGGATAAAGGTCAAGGGTTATACAGGCGTAGTCGGTATGGTGGACGTGGGGCCCCACGTCCCCGTAGCCTATCTCGGAGATTACCTGCCTGACCTCGCTGAACGTACTCAATTCCTCTTCAAGTTTTGCGGCAACCCTGCCTGCTTCATCAAGGGCTATGCTGGGGTCCATGTGAGCCAGCACGTTTATGCTCCCCTCATGAAGGGTGGGTACGAACACCTTACCCAGGTTAAAGAACACGCCTATGCCTAAAAGCAGCAGACAGGCAGTCACTATGGCTACCTTCTTACGCCTTGGAAGAAGGAACTGGAGCATTGATTTATAGCGCTCATGCAGTCCCTGCATGAACTTATCGCTCTTATCCCCGGATGGCTTTCTGTTCTTCACGGTGAGGCTGTAAAGGATGGGAGCAAGGAGCATGGCGTATATCAACGAACCTAACATGGCAATAGTTACTGAGTACGCCTGCGGCCTGAACATCTTCCCTTCCACACCCTGTAGAGTCCATATTGGCAGAAACACCATGATAATAATGGCAATGGCAAAGAACATCGGCCTGCCGACCTCCTGCGCGGCGGCTATGACAACATCCTTCATTGAAAGAGATTCAGAAGATTCCATATTCAGAGTATGTATCTTCTCAACCATGATGATGCTGGCATCCACTATCATACCCAGCGCTATTGCCAGCCCTCCTAAGGATATCAAATCCCCTGGAATATGAAGAACCCGGAACATGATTAACGCAAACAACATTGAAAACGGCAGTGACAGTACCACCACCAGGGCGTTCTTCAGTTTGCCAAGAAAGACAAAAAGAACTATACATACCAGTATCAAACCCAGCCCGAGAGCATTCCTTACGGTCTTTATGCTTTCCTTAACCAGTATTCCCTGATCATAAAACGGTACTATGCTTACTCCTGAAGGGAGTATTTTATTAATCTTATCCATCTGCTTATTAAGGCGGCTTATAACCTTAAAGGAGTTCTCTCCATGAATCTTGTATATGCCTCCCACTACGATTTCCTTACCGCCATCCATAGAGGCAATCCCTCTCCTTATCGCCTGACTTATGCTTATATCCGCAACGTCCTTGAGGTATACCGGGCTTCCCCGGTATGACCGCAGGACTATGTTTTCAATATCAGAAACATCCTTAACAAGCCCGAGACTCCTTATAATCCATTCCTGTGAATAATTCTTCAGTAAACCCGCGCCCGTATTGAGGTTGTTCTCCCTTACCGCTTCAATTACTTCATTTATAGTAACATCATAGCGCAGTAGTTTATACGGTGATACGTCCACCCGGAACTGCTTAATATGCCCTCCCAGGCTTATAACCTCAGCAACGCCCGAAACAGACTGCAGGGCTGGCTTAATAATCCACTCCTGCATGGTACGCAGCTGTGTGGTATCATATTCATCCCCCTTAATATAATAAGTAAGAATCTTACCCATTCCCGATGCTATGGCACCCATTTCAATGCCGTGAGACATATCTATGCCTTCGGGAATGCCCTCTTCAGCGCTGCCGAGCCTCTCAAACACCAACTGCCGCGTGAAATATATGTCCAGGTTGTCTTCAAAGTATACCTTAACGGTGGAAAGCCCGAAAGACGATAACGAACGGATACTCTTTACCCCCCGCATGCCCATCATGGACAGTTCTACCGGCCTGGTAACTAACTGCTCAACCTCTTCGGCAGCCATGCCGTTGACCTCTGCGAACACCTGCACCATGTTGGGACTGATGTCAGGGAAGGCGTCTATGGGCAGGTTTGACAGGGACATTATACCCCCCAAACATATACCCACAAAAGCTATTATCACCAAGAACCTGTTTTTAAATCCAAACTCTATTATTTTTTTAATCATATGGTGCTCCTAATGCGCATGACCATGACCGGTATCACCGGCTGATCTCCTCCTTAATTCCGACTTTAAATGAAAACTACCGGAACTTACGACTTCATCGCCAACCTCAACCCCGGAAACCACTTCTATATATCCCCCTTCACCGGAACCAAGTTCAACCTCAACCATCCTGTATTTATCTTCAGAAATTGGAATGAATACAACCTTCTTCCCCTCCCACACCTGTACAGCCGAACCGGGAATGGTAATTAACTTAGAGGCTCCGGTATGTGTTATGTATCCTTTCAGAAACATCCCCAGTTTCAGACTACAGTCAAAGTTATCTATATCAACCCTTATCTTAACAGCCCGGGTCTTACCGTCAACAATCGGGGAAATAAACGAAATCTTTGCAGGATACAGTTTGCCGGGAGATACCGATGTTTCCACCTTGATACTCTGACCGGGACTGATGTAACCAAGGTCTTCCTGGTATACATCAAAACTGGCTTTTAACTTAGACATATCCGCCATTGTAAAAAGAGAAGTATCCGCGCTTACCTCTTCCCCTTCCTCAACATGCTCTCCTATTATCATACAGCCTAAAGGTGATGTTATCTCCTTTGTCCTGCCGTCTTCGCCTTCAATAACGGCAAGAGATTCACCGCGTTTCACATGATGGTCTCCTAAACGGGCTTTCAGCTTCACCACCTTCCCATCTATATCGGAAGTGATATGAACCGGCTTCTCAAAGTCCCTTGCTATCTCACCTACTATGGTTATTGTTTTCTTAAGGTTCCTTAAGGAAACCTTTTCTGTCTTTAAACCAAGCAACTCCATGAAGTGAGAAAAAACTTCAACCACATCCTCACCGCAACTCTCCTCGTCATGGCCTTCGTGAGAAGCATGAGCATCGGTATGTTCACACCCCTCATGTTCATTCTTACCGGAACATCCAAAAAACAGACCTATACATACCAAAATAATCAACAAATGAAATCTTTTCATTACTTGTCTCCTTTAATGAGCGTGATTACACCCGTCATGTGAGCTATGCTGCTCTTTTTGCCCATGTGTGTGTTCCTCTTCCACAGCGCATCCGGCAAACAATCCTATCACAACAACAAAGATCACAACTACCATTAAAAACAAACTAATCTTCTTCATAATTCTCCTCCTGTTCTATTTTCTAATAATGCTAATTTTACCCGGTAATCCAGAATGGCTTCTAAATAATCCAGGTTTGCTTCTCTATATACCATTAAAGCCTCTAAGTAACTTAAAAAAGTCGTCTTCCCTTCAGCGTACTGGACCTCTATAAGAGATAACAGTTCACTTGCTTTCTTTACGGATTTCTTCATTAAAGCCACCTGCCTGTCAGCTAACTTAATTTCCCTATATACCTCTTTAACCTCTAATTCTATCCGGTTCTTAAGAGATTTTATCTGATGTTCTGTTTTCTCGCCTTCACTCTTAACTGCAGAAATCTCCCCTTTATTTCTATACCATAGAGGAAGGGGCATCTCCACTCCCGCGCCAAACACAAAATCCTGTCCTGTATCCCTGTCTGCTAAAAGACTGAATGTTGGATTTGAAAGCCTTTCTCTTCTTGCTAACTTAAGTTCAAGTCCTGAAGACTTGAGTTCCAACTTTTTAGCCTTAATATCCGCTCTTTTCATTAATGCCTGTTTAATAAGAGTATCTAAATCCAACTCTTTCTTAGAATATACGAGTTTATCAGTACATTCATATTCCTCATAAGAAGGCCTGCCGAATAAGAAGTTCAGTTTATCCTTATTGGAGGATATCTCTTTATCTGAGAGCATGATTTCATTCTGAGCCCGGAACACTTCAATTTCAGCACGCAAAAGTTCATTTTTAAGAACCTTCCCCACATTATAGCGCTGGGAAGTCCTGTCCAGGAAATTCCTTGCCAGTTCCAGGCTCTCAACAGAGAACTCTTTCTTTTTCTCGGCAAGTAATATCTGGTAATATACCTTCTTAACTTCAAAAGATACTTCCATCCAGACCGAATCAAGATTGCATTCAGATATCTCCTTACCAGTATCAGCAATCCTGCGGCTTAAGCCCCGCTTGCCCAAAATACTCAGTTCCTGGCTGAGTGAACTCTCTATACCGGAAGGGCGAAACTCAATGCCAAACTCAGGATTACTAATAGCCCTTGCTGAAATAATCCCTGCCTTTGCTGATTCTAATTCCTTCCTTGCTGTTATCACTTCTGAGTTGGAATCAAAGGCAATCTTAAGTACCTCCCTCAATGATAATCTTGAAGGTTCTTCAGCAGATGAATTAATAACTAATAAGATTATCAGAAATATTAGTACCTTAACTATCCTTAAATAGTATTTTTTATACATGTTATATTCCTTTATTAATAGAACTAACTAACATAAACAGAAAACTGCTAATTGATTAAACATTTAATAGAAGATTGGTACTACAGATAAGTAAACTAACAGGGTGGATGGAAAATAGTCTTGATTATGTCCTTCTGCTTGATTATAGAATAACTTGTAGGAATGAACTGAAATGAATCAGACGACAGGAAACTCTCTCCACCTGTACAATGGAGCGCAGGTCCTACCTGGTGGCAATAACATTCGCAGTGGTTCTCCTCAACGCATTCATGGCATTCATGGTGACAGTTCTCTATCAGGCCATGGAAGACATTAAGAGATACAACCACGACTGCCAGTAAAACAATGATTTTTAAGTGTTTGTTCATAGTTATCTCTTCTTAAACTTAAGTATACCACAGAAACACGAAAAGGGCAAGGATTATTGTCGATTGAATTGAAGCAAGTACTGTTTAGAACCTTTTAAATAGTACTATTCCTTAATACTTCAGAGTGATTACCGGAAATAGCTTTACAACCTGAGCGGGCTTTACTTCGCCTGGGATATAATCGGAAAATATTGACCGGATTCCATTTCAAAAACACATTTATTTTACCAATCACTAGTCAAGCAGTCGCTTCTCGCCTTTTAAAGAACGTATCCCGGTGACATCCTGGGATACTTCTATAACCCCCTTGTAATTCCCACTGTCATCATAAACCGGGAAGTACCTTATATAAATGAACTTTCCA